>JAPLCL010000424.1 GCA_026392265.1 Actinomycetota bacterium | reverse complement strand
GCTGACGGCGGCGCCGTAGTTGCCCGACGTGGCGGCGATGACGCCCTCGTAGCCCTTCTCCTTGGCGACGTGGATGCTCACGCTGGCGCGGCGGTCCTTGAAGGCGCCGGCCATGTTGGCGGCCTCGTCCTTGACGAAGATACGGGCGCCCTTGCCGGACGCGCTCATCGACCTGACCACGTCGGTCAGGTTCTTGAGCTCGAGCAGGGGCGTGTTGCCCACGCCGGCCTTGGTCTGGATGGCGACGATGTCCTGCAGGCTGTAGCCGTGCGCCTCCATCATGCCTTCGTAGTCGAAGGCGATGGGGCTCTGCTCGAAGACGCTGTAGTCCATGCCCAGCGCATTCAGCATGATCTCGCCGCGGCGCGCCATGATGGCGTCGAACTTGGTGGCCATCAGCGCTCACCGCCTTCGGCGATCGCGTCTTCCGAAGCATGGTACTCGGCGAGCCGCGCGCGCAGGTCCACGCCCACACGAGCAAGCGCGGGGATGGGGTTGCCGAAGGTGTGGAAGTAGCCCGGGTTGACGGCCGAGAGCGTGCCCTCGACCAGACGCCCGGTCATGGTCTCGATGGTCATCTGATCGCCCGTTGCGCCTGCGGCCTGGGCGAAGCCCTTGATCCACATCCGCAGCGGCTTCTCTGCCGTCTCCGGCGGGAGGTTCTTCGACCGATCGGCCGGCTCGAGGAGCACGCGCTCCACCTCGACCCAGTCGCCGGCCTCGCAGCGAGTGGCGTCTGTCAAAGCGGTCACCCCTCTCAGACGGTGGGAGCCCAGAAGCGCGGGATCGGCAGGTCGACGACGGTCTGCATGCCGGCCGGCGCGCCGGGGAGCAGCGGGATGTAGTTGCCGGCGCTCGCGTAAGTACCCTTGCCACCGGGGATCTCGGGGGTGTTGGCCATGTTCACGTTGGGGTCGCCGACGATCTTGATGTAGTCGCCGGTGCTCTGATCGGCCATCTGCGGGTGGATCTGCTGCGGGTGGATCAGGTGGATCTTGAGCTCGCCCTTGCTGTAGCCCTTGCCGACCTGCTTGCAGCCGGCGACCCCGCCGGCCGGGACGTGCACGTGCTGAGTCGAGCGCTCGATCTCGGTGACGATGGGCTCGCGAGTCTCGACGATCTCGTCGATATCCCAGCCGATGGCCTTGGCGATGAGCATGATGCTCTCAGGGAAGCCGATGTGACCGACGATGGAACCGTCGGCGACGCCCTTCTCGAACTGCTCGACGGTGGTGCCCACGCCCTGGCCGACCATGACGGTGGGGCCGAACGGCGACAGGTCGTTGACGCGTGAGGCCTCGATGGAATCGACGCGCAGGCAGATGCTGCTCCACATGACGATGAGGGCGTCGAGCACGAAGCCGGGGTTGATGCCGGTGCCGAGGATGGTGACGTCGTTCTCTTTGGCGAGCTTGTCGAACATCTCGGCGCGCGCGGGGTCGCTGATCCACGGGTAGGAAAGCTTCTCGGCGATGCAGACCACGTTGCAGCCGGCCTTCACGGCGGGCACGATCTGCGGCTCGATCTCGTCCATGTTGCTCTGCGTGTTGATGCAGACCACGTCGGGCTTCTGCGCGAGGACGGCCTCGAAATCGGTGGTCATCTTGATGTCGCACGGGCGCCCGAGCAGCTCGCCGACGGTCTTTCCCTCCTTGGCGGGGTTGGTGACGATGACGCCGCAGAGGTCGATGTCTTTCGGGCGGTCGAGGATGTACCCCAGAAGGCCCTGGCCCATCATGCCTGTGCCCCACTCCGCTACCTTGATCATGTTTTGCTCCTTGTTTCGGGGTTGCAATCGTGAATATGATATATGCAAGGAGAGACAGAGCTCTCCCGTCTTGTCAACAGTGATGGTGGCCACGCGGCGACGGAAGGAGGTGACGCAGGAAGCGTCGCGGCTGTCGGCGGGTGGATGCGGTGGCGCCGGCCGCGAGGCAGGCGCCGGCGCGATCAGGAGAGAGGAGGTGGAGGAGGTTGGTCGACCGTGGCGGGCGAGAGGATGGAGAGCTCCTTGCCCATCATCGCTCCTTGATCGAGGTGGCGCCGGTCAACGAGCGCCGACCTGCGCCCCGCATGCTATGTGGGCGACACGTAGCAGTCAACCGTGACGCTTTCTACTTCCATTTTGACGAATAGCGTATAAAGTACGCACATAGGCTGGCCGTCAGGCGGCATAAATATGCCTCGCGGTCCATGCCCACAGGGCCGACCATCCTGGGAGAGTCGGGGCAGATCGCACCAGAGCACCCAGGATAGGGGACGGAGCCACACTACGCGTGAAGGGGGACCGAATGGAATGCAACCCACGTACTCACGGGGCGCGGTACAAGCGGAGGGGACGTCGGCTCGTGCCGCTGGCCGTTCTCCTGATCTTGAGTGCGATAGCGCTCCTTGCTGCCCTCGCCCTCGGCGGGTGCGGTAGCACGAGCGACTCGGGCGGCTCTGGTGGCACGACCGCCACAGAGCAGACGATCGAAGTCGGGGGGCCCGACACGGAGACGGCCAGCATCAAAGTCACGTCGGATCCGGCGCTCAACGCCATGCTGCCCGCCAGCATCAAGTCGTCCGGCAAGATCAAGGTGGCAATGAACGTGCCGTACCCGCCTTGGGAGTACTACGAGTCGCCCGGCAGCCCCGTGTTCGTCGGCATCGAGCCCGACCTCGCCAAGGCGCTTGGGGCCAAGCTCGGCGTCGAGCTTGTCCTTGCGCAGACCCCGTTCGACGGCATCATCGCCTCGATTCTGGCCGGCAAGGCCGACCTCGGCATATCGTGTTTCTACGACACTGCTGATCGCCAGAAGGTCGTGGACATCGTCGACTACGCCAAGGACG
>JAPLCL010000381.1 GCA_026392265.1 Actinomycetota bacterium | reverse complement strand
CGTGGGCGACGTGATGATCGGGCAGAACTCGGTCATCTGGCGCCCGCCAGCTCCTTGTCGGCGCGGTCGACGATCGCGCGCAGCTCCTTCACCACGTCGTCGGGCAACGGCTCGGGCCGGTAGTTCTCGAGGATGTCGTCGGCGATCTCGGTGGCCTTGTGCAAAGCACCCTTCTTGCCCTCGCGCAGCCAGGTGTCGTACGGCGTGCGGTCCCAGACGTTCGGCCGCCAGATTTCCTTCATGTGCGCCCGCGTGTGCTTCTCGGCGAGATAAGTGCCGTTGGGGCCGACCTTCTTGATCACGTCGAGGGCCAGGGTCTCGTCACTGACCTCGATGCCGCCGGCGACCTTCTGCACGATGGAGTAGATCTCGGTCTCCATCACCATGTGCGGATAGCTGAGGATCTTGGAGCCGTTGAGCAGGCCGGCGCCGTTCATCATGTCGGCACTGCTCATGACGCTGGCGAAGGTGCTGAGCGAGTCGTCGATGGCGGCCTGCCAGTCGGGCTCCTTGGCGCCCGTGGCCATGGTGCCCATCGCCATCGGCACGCCGTAGAAATGGGCCAGCTGGGTGCTGGCGGCGGCGAGCAGATAATCCTCGGGCGAGCCGCCCGTGTAGCCGCCGGTCTTCAGATCGATGACGCTCGGGGCGCCGGCGAAGAAGCAGGGCGAGCCGGGGAAGGCGAGCTGCAGAAGGACGACGCCGCTGAGCGCCTCGGCGTTCTGCACGACGAGGTTGCCGGCCAGCGTCGCCGGGCCGGTCCCGGCCGCGAGCGGCATGGGCATGAAGCCGCTGGCCAGCCCGTGCTCGGCGGCCACGAGGTTGGCCTCGAGGTTGGGGCCGTCGTGACCCAGCGGATCCACGGCGCACTGCATGAAGCTCAGTATCGGCCGCTCGCGCAGCTTGTCGAGGCCGCCGGCGATGGCGGCCGCCATCTCGACGATGTAGCGCGCCGGCTTCTCGCCCACCGTGGTCACCGTCTGAAAGTGCTTGCTGGTGTTGGTGAAGACGGCCTCGGCGTCGTGCAGCGCCTTGGTGGCCGGGGGCACGTCCTGGCTGGTGACCACGGGGCCCCAGTAGTAGCTGATGTCGGGCAGTGCGTCGACGAAGCGCGCGCTGGTGGCGGCGTCGTTCTTCGTACTCGGGCGCTTCTCGCCGGTCTTGTGGTCGAAGACGAAGACGCCGGAGCCGTCGTTGCTCAGGTAGCAATGCTTGCCGTCGATGAGCATGTCGGCGGCGGGGTCGCGGCCGGCGAGTACGTACTCGCGAGGAGCCTTGGCGGCCGCCTCCATGACCAGCGCGCGCGGCAGCTTGGCGACCTGGGTGGCGCGGTCCACCTCGCAGCCGCTCTGCTCGAGCACAGTGAGCGCCCGGTCGTTGGGAAAGCGGATGCCCACTTCTTCCATGATCTCCAGCGTCGCCTCGTGGATGCGTTCGAGCTCGCCGGGGCTGAGGACGTCCCACTTCAGGCGCGGGGCGATGGGATTGATACGGGTGGTCATTGCAGCAACCTCGCAAAGGTCCGACGACAGGTCAGGGGATGGTGTCGGTCAGCGGACGGGCGAGAGAGATGGCAGCACAAGGGGTCCCGTCCGCGGGGAGCGGACGGGCCTACAGACCGCAGGAGCGGTTGATCGTGCTGATGCTGATGGAGGCCGCGAGCACGGGCCCAGTCTATAGCACCGCGCGCGCGCAGCAAAACGCCGCCCGTTGTCGCGCCTTGCAGCGGTTTTGTGCCTTCACTCGCGGCCTCCGTCAGCCTCCTACCCGGACGCTCACGTACCCGGCCGCTGTGCCTCCACCTCGGCGAGCACGCGGTCGAGGCCGGCCTTGACCTCGTCGCTCAGCTCGAAGGCGCGCGGCTCGGCGCGCAGCGCCGCGACTCGCGCCTTGAGGCGGTCGAGCAGCGTGCGCGAGCCCTCCGCCTGCCAGCGGTCGTGCGGCGTCGTATCGAGCAGCTCGCTCTGCCAGATGCCGCGGAAGTGCGAGCGCGTGTAGGGCCGGGCCAAGTGGTTGCCGCCCGGCCCGATGGCCTTGATCTCGTCGAGCGCCAGGGCCTCGTCGTCCACCTTCAGCTCGCTCATGAAGTACTTCGTGTAACCGATCAACTCGTTGCCGAGAAGGATCGACTCGTAGCTGCCCTGCAGGCCCGCTTCCAGGTAGCCGACGTCGTGCAGCAACGTCGCCCGCGAGAGCAGACCGGTCACCGTCGTGATGGCGCTCTCCACGCCCCACTGCTCGTCGAGCGTCTTGCTGTCGCTGTGCGCCGCGTCGCTGAAGCTCGGCAGGTCGTACCAGCGCGCCAGGTCGGTCTGCGCCTGGTAGCCCTGCACCGGACCGGCGGAGGAGTACACCTCGGTCATGGTGCGCATGTTCATGGCGCCCGCGCCGACGCCCCACACGAAGGACGCGCCTGCCTTGACGGCCTGGCTGAGCACGAGACCCGCGAGGACCTCGGCGTTGGCCACGACGATCACGGACGTGATGCTGGCCGGCGC
>JAPLCL010000103.1 GCA_026392265.1 Actinomycetota bacterium | reverse complement strand
CTGGCCGCAGCTGCAGGACTGGCCCTACGCTTTCCTCATCGGTATCGGCGCCGTCGCCCTGCTGGTCGCCCTCAACGTGCTCGGGCTGCAGGAGTCGGTGCGCCTCAGCTCGCTGATGGCAGTGCTCGGGCTGGCGACCTTGGTCCTGCTGCTTGTCGTGGGCTTCTTCGTACTCCTGAAGCCCGGGGTGGTGTGGGGGCAGATCGACCTGGGGAGCGTGCCGACCTGGGGGCACCTGCTGTACGCCGTGCCGCTTGCCGCCGCGGCGTTCACCGGTCTCGACGCCGTCTCGAGCCGCGCCGAGAGCGCTGTGCATCCGGCGCGCGACGTGCCCAAGGCCATCAACGTGGTGCTGCCCCTCATCGTGGCCCTGAGTGTCGCTCTGGGAGTCGTGGCCCTCTCGGCGCTGCCGGTCACCTCCAACACCGTGCCCGTCGACGCCAAGACCGGGCTCACGCAGCCGGTCCCCGTGGTCCCGGGCGAAGAACAAGGCGTGTTCGTGCTGGCGAGCGACCGCGCCGTCAGGGTGGTCGTGCCTGTCGAGCAGCGCGGATCGGGTCATGTCATCCCCGCGCAGAAGCCCACCGGGGATGTCTTCAGCGCGAACGGGGGCCCCGCGACGCGCCTTTACGGCACGCTACTGGGCAGTACCTACCTCCGCGACCCGGTGATGGGCCTGGTCGCCAGCTTGCCAAACGACCTCGAGTGGCTCAAAGCCATTCTGCGGCCCTGGGTGGCCATCGTCATCTCTATCGCGCTGCTCCTGGCGGCGAACGCGGTCGTCGGCGGCTCGGCGCGCATCATCTACTCGCTCGCCCGACACCGCCAGGTGCCGGCGGTGCTCGGTCGCGTCAACGCCTCGCGCATGACCCCCTACGTCGGTATCGTGCTCTTCGGCGTGGCGGCCGCGATCCTGTTGATACCGAGAGACCCGCTGCTGCTGCTCGGGCTGTTCGGCTTCGGAGCCATGCTGGCCTACACCATGACGCACCTCTCGGTGATCGCCCTGCGGTACCGCGAGCGCACCCTCTCACGGCCCTTCGTCGTGCCGTTCAACGTCAGGTTCCGCGGCGCGCTCCTGCCTTTGCCGGCGGTGCTCGGCGCCGCGGCGACAGCCCTCATCTGGGTGATCATGGTGGCCACACATCCCGCCGGGCGTATCGTCGGCTTCGCCTGGATGGCCGCCGGCCTGGTGGTGTACGTGCTCCATCGGCGCAGCGCCCGGCAGCCGCTTCTGCGCCAACCGCAAGAGACCAGGTTGCCTTCCACGGCTCTCTCGGACGTCGACTACGACAGGATCCTCGTGCCGGTCGACGGGACGCGGCTCAGCGACGAGATGATGGTGCTCGGGTGTCAGCTCGCCGCCGACAAAGGCGCGACCATCGACATCGTCCAGGTGATCGAGGTCCCGATGCACCTGCCGCTCGACGCGCCGCTTCCCGAGGAGCGACGGCGCGGTCAGAAGTTGCTCGATGCGGCCATGGCCGTGGCCCGCGAGTTCGGTGTGGATGCCTGGCCCCATCTGGTCACGGCACGCCAGTCCGGCCGGGCCATCGTCGACACGGCGGAGGACTGGCACGCCGACGTGATCATCGTCGGCGCCGTGAAGAAGCGTCGCGTCGACGACCGCCTGTTCGGTGATTCGGTCACCTATGTACTGCGTCATGCTCCTGGTGAAGTCCTGGTCAACCTCGTCCCCGCTGACTACGAGATGCAAGGTTCGGCGGCCGAGATCGAGGCAGAGCACATCGCAACGACCCCGGAGACGGGATCCCGAGTAGACGTCGAGAGGAAGTGAAGCACGCTATGTATGTGATCATCGTCGGCTGCGGGCGAGTCGGCTCCGGCATGGCCAAGCAGCTGGTGGACGAGGGCCACGACGTCGTCGTCGTCGACGAGGACCCCAGTTCGTTCAGGCTTCTGGGGGGCGGGTTCCCCGGGCACTGCCTCGTAGGCGCCGCCCTCGATTGGGACGTCCTGCGCCAGGCGGGCATCGAGGGCGCCGACGCGTTCGCGTCGGCCACGGACGGGGACAACACCAACATCGTCTGCGCGCTCATCGCGTGGCGCGCCTTCGAGGTGCCCTGCGCCATCGCCCGTGTGTACGATCCGCTGCGCGCCCGGGTCTTCGCCAAGCATGGTCTTCACACCATCTGCCCAACGGAGCAGGCGCGCGTCATGATGATGGACGCAGTACATGCGTGTCCGATCTCAACAACAGGGGAGTAGGCCATGTTCGTGGTCATCGTCGGCGCGGGCAAGGTAGGGCTCAACGTCGCCCGCAGCCTCACTCACATGGGTCACGAGTTCATCGTCATCGAGCAGCGGCGCTCCCGCTACGACCTCCTGCGGCCGGAGCTCGAGGAGCGGCTGCTGTTCGGCGACGGCACCGAGATGTGGGTCCTCGAGGAGGCCGGCATCGTGCGCTGCGACCTGATCGTCGCGGTCACCGGCGATGACGAGGACAACGTCATCATCGCGCAGCTCGCCAAGCTGGAGTACAACGTGCCGAAGGTCGTGGCGCGCGTCAACAACCCGCGCAATCAGCCGACCTTCGATCTGCTGGACGTCGACGCCACGGTCTGTGCGGCCACGATGATGATCTCGATGATCCAGCACGAACTGCCGTCCCACCAGTTCGTGCCTCTGCTCTCTCTCAAGCGTGAGAACATGGAGGTCGTCGAGATCGAGGTCAGCGAGGATTCGCCGTCTGCCCACTTGGAGATCAAGGACATCCGGCTGCCCGACGGCGTACTGGTGAGCGCGATCCTGCGTGGGGGCACGGCCCTGCTGGCACGCGGCAGCGAGGTGTTGTTGCCCGGAGACCAGGTCCTCTGCCTGCTGGCGCCGGGCAAAGAGAAGGAGCTCATCCGCAGCTTCCTGCCCAGCCGCAAGCCCGAGGACGTCCAGGCGCAGGCCAGCATCGACACCATCAACGAGTGACGGGCGATCCGCAGATACAGGGGGGCTGTCGGCTGTGAAGATCATCGTGGCGGGTACCGGGACCCTCGGCTTCTACGTCGCCAAGAAGCTCTCCGAGGAGCGTCACGATGTCGTCATGGTGGGCGACGACGAGGAGGCCCTGCGCCGCGCGCAGGACGCGATCGACGTGGGTGCCGTGGTGGGCAAGGGCAGCACGCCCTCGGTCCTCCTCGATGCCGGGCTGCGGTCCGCCGATATCCTCGTGGCCGTCACCGGCAACGACGAGACCAACATCGTCGCCTGCCTCATCGCCGAGACCGTCGCCGCGCGGATCGTCCGCGTGGCCCGCATCCACGACCCGGCCTATTTGGGCGCCAAGGGCATCATCGACAAGAGCTCCCTGAGCGTCGATCTTGTGATCAGCCCCGAAGAGGAAGTCGCTCACGCGGTCGCCGCGCTGGCCGACACGCCGGGCGCCACCGATGTCCTGGAGTTCGCCGACGGCCGCGTCAAGGCTGTGGGCGTCGACGTCGGCGTCGATTCGCCGATGATCGGCAAGCCGATCAAGGACCTGACGCGGCGCGCCGGCGAGAAGCTTCTGGTCGCCGGCGTCTACCGTGGAGAGATCGTGAGCGCGCCCTCCGGCGACATCCGTCTCATGGCCGGCGACACGCTGTTTCTGGTCGCCGACCGACCTTCCGTGAGGCGCGCACTGACGCGCCTCGGCAAACGCTGGACGCGCACCCGCAACGTCATCATCGCCGGGGGCGGCTGGGAGGGCGTAGCCATCGCGCGCCGCCTGTCTGCGGCCGGCGTCCACACGAAGATCATCGAGCGAGACCCCACGGTCTGCGATGAGATCTCGACTCTACTGGACGACACGCTCGTCTTGAACGGAGACGGCATGGACGAGCGCCTCCTGGTCGACGAGGGCGTCCAGCGCGCCGAGATGTTCGTCGCGGCGCTGGGCAACGAGACCGACAACATCTTCGCCGCCCTGCTGGCCAAGCGGCACGGAGCCCGACGCGTGGCGGCGCTCGTCGACACGCCCGAGTACATGCCGTTCGCCTCCACCGTCGGCGTCGACATCGTCTTGAGTCCGCTGCTCTCGGCGCTGAACCCCATCCTTCAGTTTGCCCGCCCGGGTCAGATCGTCGCGGTGCGCACGCTGCGCCAGAACCTCGTGGAGGGCATCGAGTTTGTCGCTGTCAAGGGCGCCGGCATCGTCGGCCTGCCCCTGGCACTCCTGCACATGCCGCACGGCTCCCTCGTAGGCGCCCTGGTGCGGAACGACGAGGTGATCATCCCCGACAGCGCCACCGTCGTCGCAGCGGGCGACCGCGTCGTGCTGTTCGCGCGCCCCGCCCTCATCCCCAGGCTGCAGCGTCTCCTGGCCCCGGGTTGACGGTCCGGAACCGACGATGGCGCAGCCGTTTCCGATCCTTGACCTCACCGGCATCCATCCCAGCACGCTCGGGGGCCTGCGCCGCATAGCGTTTCTGCTCAGCGCCCTGCTGTTGGGCGCGACGGCGAGCATGGTGGTCCCGCTGGCGGTCGCGGCCGGCTACGGGGAGCCCCACACGGTAAGCTCGTTCGCGACGACGATGTTCATCGGCGGCGCCGTGGGGACGATCGGCTTCTTCCTCTTCCGCACCGAGCTCACGAGCCTCACGCGCCGCGAGGGCTTCGCCGTAGTGGCGATGGGCTGGCTCCTGGTGTGCCTGATCGGCTCGCTGCCGTTCGTCCTGGACGGCATCCTCAGCCCCCTCAACGCCTGGTTCGAGACGGTCAGTGGCTTCTCCGGCACCGGCTCGAGTGTGATCGCGGATGTCGAGGCGCTACCCAAGGGCATCCTCTTCTGGCGCAGCTTTACGCACTGGCTGGGTGCCATGGGGTTCCTGGTGCTCTACGTCGCGGTGTTCCCCTTGATGGGCGTCGGCGCCATGCAGCTCTACCGGGCGGAGGCGCCGGGGCTGGAGGTGGACCGCCTGAGGCCGCGCATCAGCAGCACGGCCCGCATCCTGTTCATGATCTACCTCGGCCTCTCGGTGTCGCTCACTCTGCTGCTTCTGCTGGGCGGGATGACCGGGTTCGACGCTATCTGCCAGATGTTCGCCGCCATCGGCACCGGAGGCTATTCGACCAAGAACACGAGCATCGCCTGGTGGCACAGCGCCTACATCGAGTGGGTGATCATCGTCTTCCTGTGGCTGGCGTCGACCAACTTCTCGCTGTACTGGATGGTCATCATCGGCAAGCCGGGCCGCTGGTTGAAGGACGCGGAGTGGCGTTTCTACACGACCGTGCTGGTCGGCTCCAGTCTCTTCATCGCCGCGCTCGTGTATGCGACCTCAAACGTGTCGGCGAACCAGGCCATCCGCGACGCCTTCTTCTCGGTCGTTTCGCTCGCCTCCACCACGGGGTTCGTCACCGCCGACTACGAGAAGTGGCAGCCGCTGGCGCAGTACGTCCTCTTCATGTTGCTGTTCATGGGCGGCTGTGCCGGCTCGACGGCCGGAGCGATGAAGGCGATCCGCGTACTGCTCTTCCTGAAGCAGTCCGTGCACGAGTTCTTCGAGACCGTGCATCCGTACGCCGTGTCCACGCCGCGTATCAACGGTAAGCCCGTGACGCGCGACATGATGCGCTCCGTCTCGGCGTTCATCGGCCTTTACCTGCTCGTCTACGTCGTCTCCGTGTCCGTCGTGTCGCTCACGGGGATGAACTTCCCCACCGCCCTGTCGGCGGTCGCGACGGCGATGGGAGGCGTGGGGCCGGGGCTGGCCGATGTCGGTCCCTACGACAACTTCATGTGGGTACACCCGGCCGCCAAGCTGATCCTCACGTACGACATGCTGGCCGGGCGGCTCGAGCTCGTCACGCTCATGGTCATCTTCACGCCGGCCTTCTGGCGACGGTAGGAAGCGCCGCTGAGCGTCCGTATCGACCCGCGGCGCGTGGCCGAGATGACGCCGCAGCACCACGAGCGCCAGGACGGCCCCGGCCACCCCACGGGTCTGAGGGGCGACGAGATCCTGCCCGAAGCACGCATCCTGGTGGTCGCCGACGTAGTGGAGGCGATGGCCTCCCACCGCCCCTAGCGGCCTGCGCTCGGCGTCGCGGCGGCGCTCGAAGAGGTGCGCTCCGGCGCCGGCACTCGCGTCAGTCAGGAGAGTGCCCGCGGTTAATGAACAGCACGCCGTGATCGATGAAATACCCGGCGTGCACGTTGGTCGCCACGTTGATGCCGCCGTTGACGTACTTGACGCCGTACTTGTGCAGCAGCTCGCGGTAGCACTGCGCCTTCAGGTTCATGTCGTCCCAGCCCCAAGACGTGGCGCGCCCCGGCCGGCTCTCGTCGATGTGGGCGTACTCGGCGCGCCGCTCGACGCCGCCGCGGAAGTGCTCGTGCGAGACGCCGTGCATACCGAACTCCATGAACGCGGCGTTCCGCTTGACGACGTCGATGATCCCAGCCTGATCCGGCGTGATGCGGTTGCGCCACGCCGTGCCGTCGCTGGTCATGTCGTAGCGGGCGACGGGCGTGTTGTACCTTGCCTTCGCCGCGGCGCCGTGCTTGTCGAGGTCCTGCATGATCCACACTGTCGTCAGGCGCGTGCCGGCGGCCTTGCCGATGTCGACCACCGTCTGGTAGTCGGCCAGGGACGCCTTCTCCTTCAGCAGCACCTGATAGTTGCGCACGTCCTTGCGGCGGTTGTCCCAGTCGCGCCAGCCCATGTCGTCGACCGCCTGGCCGATGGCATAGTGGATCGAGGTGAACGTCTGGGGCACGGGCGCGCCCTCGTCGACGTACGGCAGCACGGGGCCGCCGGTGACCGCCAGATCGTCGAAGTACAGGCTGTAGTCTCCCGTCTTCGGCGGACTCACGAAGAAGGTGATGGTCGCGATCTTGTCCAGGGTGAACACGTCCCGCGCTCCCCAGTTGAACCCGTCGGTGCCCCACGCAGTGCCGGCCGGGTCGAGTGCCATGTCGTAGGTGTGCCATGCCTTGGTGACCGACAGCGACTGGTCGTAGAGGGCGCCGTTCAGCATGGTCAGGGCGACCGTTGCCGACTGCGCGTCGCCCTTGTCGGCCCAGTCGCCCTTCATCGTGAGCCCGAGCGTATCCTGGCCGCTGAGGTCGAGCGGCACGCGCTTGTTCACCTGGACGATGACGTTCTTCCAGAGGCCGCCGACCATGGGGAAATCGACCCGCGTGCGGCCGCCCAGCATGCCGGGGACGTAGCCGACGCGCTTGATCGCTACATCCGGCGTACCCTTGACGAAGCGATCATTGTCGTGGGTGACGCTGAGGCAGGGACTCGACGCGTCGAAACCCTCTATGAGCGGCGAGGGGACACAGGAGGAGGATGCTGGGGGCGACGCCGCGCCCTTGGCGGCGCATGGTGCCCCTTTGGCTCGGCGGATGTGCGCGAGGCGCACGACGCGGCTGTATCGTCGTGCGCGCTCACTTCTGTCGATAGCAGCGCCCAAACGCTCACAAAACAACACGAACGGGCGCTCTTACTCGGCTCAATGCCGGCAGAAGCTCCGCGCGGTGCGGGGGCGACCCACCAACGGAAGAAGCGCGGGACCGCCGACGGTCACCGTGATTCCGCGGCCTATACAGACTCTTTACGTAGCAGCAGCCCGTGTTTACGGCCCCTTTGCGAGGCTCCGGGTAGCTTCATTGCAGCCGTCGCGTCTGACGTGGCGCCGGCGATCTCTGGAGGTCGACGATGTTCATGCTCCAAGACATGGTGATCGATGCGCTCGTGATCGCGGCGATCATGGTCTGCGCCTTCATCTTCGTCTACATCCTGAAGGCGATCGTCGGGGAGTGGCGCTCCCACCGTCGCGCGTGCAGTACTCAGCGCCGGAGTCTCGCGGCGCGGCAAGCGTGGGACCACGCCGGTACGCCGCGATAGAAGCGTCGACGGTCGCCAGCCTGCTCCAAGTGGACACCCGCAACACCGAACTCACCCACCGGTAGCCCCTGCGGACGTGCGGACGCGCGCCATTCGGGTGAGTCTCAGGCCGAACCGTGCCGGCCTTCGCCCGACCGAACGCCACTACCTCGTAGCCTGGGCTCGCGCTAGGATGCTGCCATGACCACACGCTTCAGCGCCGTCTTCTCCCGGCATGGCTACCCTCTCGCCCTCGTGGCGATCGTCGTTTCGACCGCCGTCTTCCTCCCCGGGAGAGACTACTTCGCCAAGGGCCAGTGGGCCCTGCTGTACCTGCTCGTCATCCTGCTCGTCGCGAGCGTGGCCGGGACGGGCCCGGGCCTCCTCTCCGCCGCGCTCGCCTTCTTCGCCTGGAACTTCTTCTTCCTGCCGCCCTACCACACGCTGCGCGTCCACGACTCGCAGGACTGGATCGCACTGGTCGCCTTTCTCGTGGTAGGCCTGCTCGTCGGTGTCCAGGCCGGCCGCATGCGTGAGCGCGAGGCGCGGGCGCTCGCTCGCGAGCAGGAGACCGCGGCGCTCAACCGCCTGAGCGCCGCGGTCGTGTCGCAGACTTCGATCGCCCATATGGCGGAGAGCTGCCTCAAGGAGGTCGTCGAGGTGCTCGGCGCCGGCTCGGCGACGCTGTTCGTCCTCGACGGGGACGACTTGGAGTCATACTGCCAGGCGCCTGACAGGGCGTGCCCCGATGCCGCAGTCGCCGAACGCGCCCGCCAGGCTGTTCGCGTCGGCAAGGCAGCGGACGCTCGGGGCGACACGCTGGAACCGTCGCCGGAGACGGTCACCGCAGCCGGCGACGGCGGGCTCTACCTGCCGGTCCATAGCCCGTCAGGCGTGCGCGGCGTGCTGACCGTGCAAGCCCGGACGAGCAGGCGCCCCTATTCCGCCAGCGACGTGCGCCTGGTCTCCTCGCTCAGCAATCTCGTGGGCGCCTTTCTTGAGCGCGAGCAGCTCCAGGCGGTCGCCACGAAGGCTGCCGCGGAGCGCGAGGCCGACCAGCTGAAGTCCAGTCTTCTGTCGTCCGTGTCGCACGAGCTCAAGACTCCCCTGGCGGCGCTCACGGCAACGGTGAGTAATCTGCTCGAGAGCGACGTGGACTGGGATGAACAGAGTGTGAAGGACGAGCTGCGCGCCATCGTCGCCGACGTCGCGCGCCTGAACAACAGCATCGGTTCTCTGCTCGAGCTCTCGCGCCTCGAGGCGCACGCGTGGGAGCCGCGGCGCGAACTCTACGAGCTCAGCGACATGGTGATCGCCGGGATCGATACGCTCCCCGCGCACATGCGCGAGCGCGTGCGGCTGGATCTGCCCGAGGAGTCGCCCGTCGTGGACGTCGACTTCGTGCAACTGACGCGCGTCATCCAGAATCTCCTCGAGAACGCACTCCTGTATGCCGTCGAGAGCCCGGTGACGATCGGCGCATGCGGCTGGAACCAAGGCGTCCGCCTCTGGGTCGAGGATCAAGGACCCGGTGTACCTCCTGACGAACACGACGCTGTGTTCGAGAAGTTCTATCGCGGGCAGCACACCGGCGGCCACGCGCCCTCGGGCACCGGCCTCGGCTTGGCGATCGCCCGCGAGATCGTGCGCAGCCACGGGGGCACCATCCGCATCGAAGACGTGGTCCCCCACGGGGCACGTTTCGTCATCACGCTGCCGAGCGGCGGTCACGAGTCGAGCGATAAGGAGGACGACGCATGACGGTACCGGAGAGGCCGACGCACATCCTCGTCGTCGACGACGAGGAGCAGATCCGGCGGGCGCTCAAGTCGATCCTCTCGACGCGCGGCTACGTGCTGGACATGGCCGCGACCGGCCAGGAGGCCCTGCTCAAGGCGATCGACACGCCGCCCGATCTCGTGGTCCTTGACCTGGCGCTGCCCGACCGCAGCGGCATTGAGGTCTGCCGCGAACTGCGCACCTGGATGTCGGCGCCCATCCTCGTGCTTTCGGTTCGTGCCAACGAGGCCGACAAGATCGAGGCCCTCGACGAGGGCGCCGACGACTATCTGACCAAGCCCTTCTCGGCCGGCGAGCTCCTGGCCCGCATCCGTGCCCTCCTGCGGCGGGCGGCGGCCCTGACCTCGCCGCCGCCGGTCATCACCTCGGGCGACCTTGAGATCGACATCGCTCGCCGCCGGGTCAAGCGTGCCGGCGAGGAGATCGCTCTCACCCCGACGGAGTTTGATATTCTCGCCCATCTGGCACGAAACGCCGGCCTCGTCGTGACCCAGAAGATGATCCTCCAGGCGGTCTGGGGACCCGAGTGGGTCGAGGACGCACAGACACTGCGCGTGCACGTGAGCAACCTGCGCAAGAAGATCGAGCCGCACCCGGGCGGGCCCCGCTACATCATCACGGAGCCCGGCGTGGGCTTCCGTTTCGCCGCCGCGGAGCCGTCGGACAGCTGACTTCGCGCTCGAGCGTCGGCCCTTCACGAACACTTTAGCCGGCGCGCGCGGTCTTTCACTCCGCCTTTAGACCCTCGCGGGTAGCCTCCACTCAGGACAGGCCGTTAGCGGCCCGCATCCACTCGTCTGAGGAGGCAGATCATGGTCCTGATGCTGGAAGAGATCATTGTGGAGTTCGTAGCCATCGCGGCTCCGATCGTTGCTCTGGCCTGTCTCATCTACCTGATTGCGCTGACATTCCTGGAGAGGCGCGAGTTGCGCCGTCTCGAAGCGGCACGTCGGCGCGCCTGGGAATCTAACAGGTCGGCCCAGCGGCTTCGGCGCTCCGCCGCCGCACCACCGGCGACGTCCTCCACATTCCGCGCCCAGACCTGATCACGCCGTGACTATGGCCGACTTCGCCTGTCTCTTCCTGATCCTCTTCTTCTGCGTCGCGGCGATCGCCTACGCGCAGGCCGCGCCAAGGCTGTAAGGCTCCCCGTGCACGCGACATCCCTGATCCTGCTTCTCGTGGCGACGGCTCTCTTCTCGTACCTGCTCTACGCCCTGCTGCGGCCCGAGAAGTTCTGAGACGCGGCCTGACCTCGTGGCCTGGGGCATACTTCAGATCGTCGTCTTCCTCATCCTGCTGGGGCTGATCGCCAAGCCCCTCGGGACGTACATGGCGCACGTCTACCGCGGTGAGCGCACCCTGCTCCATCCCGTACTGCGGCCGGTGGAGCGGTTCATCTACCGCGTGTGTGGCGTCGACGAGCGCCGAGAGATGGGCGTCAAGGGCTACGCCATCTCGCTGATCGTGTTCAACTTCATCGTGCTGCTGTTCATCTACGCGGTCCTGCGGCTCCAGGGGCATCTGCCGCTCAATCCAGCGCACGTCCCCGACATGAGCCCCTGGGTCGCCTTCAACACCGCCGTCAGCTTCGCCACCAACACGAACTGGCAGGTCTACGTGCCGGAGACGTCGGTGAGCTACCTCTCGCAGATGCTCGCACTGGCGCGCGAGAACTTCGTTTCGGCCGCCGTGGGGATGGCGGCCGCGGTGGCGTTCATCCGCGGGCTGACGCGCCACTCCTCAAGAGAGCTGGGCAACTTCTGGGTCGACTTCACGCGGAGCTTCCTCTACATACTGCTCCCGCTCGCCGTCGCCGGAGCGCTCTTTCTCGTCTCGCAGGGCGTCGTGCAGAACCTCAACGGTCCGACGCACGCGGTGACCGTGGCGGGCGTGACGCAGACCATCGCCCAAGGGCCCTTCGCTTCGCAGGAGAGCATCAAGGAGCTCGGGACCAACGGCGGCGGCTCGTACAACGCTAACTCGGCGCACCCGTACGAGAATCCGACGCCCCTGACCAACTTCGTCGAGATGCTGATGATCCTCGCGATCCCGGTGAGCTTCACCTACCTGTTCGGGAGGTTCGCGGGGAACCAGCGCCAGGGCTGGGCGTTGTTCGCCGCCGCGATGGTGCTGCTGGTGATGAGCGTCGGCGTGATGTTCGCGAGCGAGCAGCACGGCAACCCGAACCTGACGAGGGCCGGCGTCACCCAGGCCGCCACCGCAACACAGGCGGGCGGTAACCAGGAGGGCAAGGAAGTCCGCAACGGCATCGGCGCGTCGGTCCTCTGGGCCACCATCACCACCGACACCTCGACAGGCGCGGTGAACAGCTCGCACGACAGCCTGACTCCCCTGGCAGGCGGTATGGCGATGTTGAACATCGCGCTCGGCGAGGTGGTGTTCGGCGGCGTCGGCGTGGGCATGATGGGCCTGCTCATCTTCGCCGTCCTCGCGGTGTTCATCGCCGGCCTGATGGTGGGCCGCACGCCCGAGTACCTGGGCAAGAAGATCGAGGGTCGCGAGATGAAGCTCGCCGTGCTCGCGACCCTGTACTTCTGCGTGACTGCGCTCGGCCTCGCGGCGATCGCCGCCGTGCTGCCTGCAGGTAAGGATGCCGTGCTTAACCACGGGCCGCACGGCCTGACCGAGATCCTCTATGCAGCGCTCTCCCAGACCGGCAACAACGGCAGCGCCTTCGCCGGTCTCACCGTCAGCGGCAAGTTCTGGTCGATCGCCGGCGGTCTTGTGATGATGTGGGGGCGGTTCTTCTTCGTCGTCCCGTGCCTTGCGCTGGCGAGCTCGCTCGGAGCCAAGAAGGCAGCCCCGGAGTCCAGCGGGACGTTCCCCACGACGGGCCCGATCTTCGTCGTGCTCGTCGTCGGGGTGATCCTCATCGTCGGCGCGCTCACGTACTTCCCCTCGTTCGCGCTCGGCCCGATCGTGGAGCAGTTTCTGATGAACGCCGGACACCTGTTCTCATGAGCCGGAGCACGCTATGACCGGACCTGAAGAACGGCGCGGCACGACGCGAGGCGAGGCGCCGATGCGGCAGGTGATCTGGCCGGCGATCCGCGGCTCGTTCGTCAAGCTCGATCCGCGCCAGGTCGCCCGCAACCCCGTGATGTTCGTCGTCGAAGTGGGCAGCGTCATCACGACGGTATCGTTCGTCGCCAGCCTGCTCGGCGGGCACGGCGGGACGGCCTTCGTCGGCATGGTGAGCGGGTGGCTCTGGTTCACGGTGCTGTTCGCCAACTTCGCCACGTCGATGGCGGAGGGACGTGGCAAGGCGCAGGCGGACACGCTGCGGAAGACCAAGACCGAGACGCTCGCCAACGTCCAGGTCGATGGTGCGGTCAGGCAGGTCGCCGCGAGCGAGCTGCGCAAGGGCGACGTCGTGGTCGTCTCGGCCGGTGAGACCATCCCCGGAGACGGCGACGTCATCGAGGGCATCGCCTCCGTCGATGAGTCGGCGATCACCGGCGAGTCGGCGCCGGTCATCCGCGAGAGCGGCGGCGACCGCAGCGCCGTCACCGGCGGCACCCGCGTGCTCTCCGACGAGATCAAGGTCCGTATCACGTCGGACCCCGGCCATACGTTCCTTGACCGCATGATCGCGCTGGTCGAGGGCGCCGAGCGCCAGAAGACGCCCAACGAGATCGCGCTCAACATCCTCCTCGCCGGTCTCACGATCATCTTCCTGATCGTCATCGTGACGCTCCAACCCGTCGCGATCTACAGCAACGCGGCCGTGTCGGTCACGGTCCTCATCGCCCTCCTGGTGTGCCTCATTCCTACGACCATCGGTGGCCTGCTGGCGGCGATCGGCATCGCCGGCATGGACCGCCTCGTGCGCCACAACGTTCTGGCCATGTCGGGGCGCGCCGTCGAAGCCGCCGGAGACGTCGACACGCTGCTGCTCGACAAGACCGGCACGATCACGCTCGGCAACCGCCAGGCCGCCGAGTTCCTGCCGATGCCGGGCGTGAGTGTCGAGGAGCTCGCCGACGCGGCGCAGCTGGCATCGCTGGCTGACGAGACGCCGGAAGGCCGATCTGTCGTCGTCCTCGCCAAGCAGTTCGGCATCCGTGGCCGGCACATCGACCCCGAGCGCGCGAAGTTCGTGGAGTTCACGGCGCAGACGCGCATGAGCGGTATCGACCTCGATGGCCACTCGATCCGCAAGGGCGCCGGAGACGCGGTCCTCGCCTGGATCCGTCAGCACGGCGGATCGGCGCCGACGGAGCTCGAGGCGACACTGCAGGAAGTCTCGAACCAGGGCGGGACTCCGCTCGCCGTCGCCCGTGACGATCGCGCGCTCGGCGTGATCCACCTCAAGGACATCGTGAAGGGCGGCATCCGCGAGCGCTTCGACCAGATGCGCTCGATGGGCATCCGCACCGTCATGATCACCGGCGACAACCCCCTGACCGCCGCCGTGATCGCCAAGGAGGCCGGCGTCGACGACTTCCTCGCCAAGGCAACCCCCGAGACGAAGATGGAGCTCATCAAGCGCGAGCAGCAGCAAGGCAAGCTCGTGGCGATGACCGGGGACGGCACGAACGACGCCCCGGCGCTGGCGCAGGCCGACGTCGGCGTCGCCATGAACACCGGCACCATGGCCGCGAAGGAAGCAGGCAACATGGTCGATCTCGACTCCAACCCCACGAAGCTCATCGAGATCGTCGAGATCGGCAAGCAACTGCTGATCACCCGCGGCGCGCTCACCACCTTCAGCATCGCCAACGACGTGGCCAAGTACTTCGCCATCATCCCCGCGATGTTCATGGTCGCGTACCCGCAGCTCGCCACGCTCAACGTCATGCGCCTGCACTCTGCAGACAGCGCGATCCTCGCGGCGGTCATCTTCAACGCCATCATCATCGTGCTCCTGATCCCGCTGGCGCTGCGCGGCGTGAAGTTCCGTGCGATCCCGGCGGCGGCTCTGCTGCGCTACAACCTGCTCGTCTACGGGCTCGGCGGCGTCATCGCGCCGTTCATCGGGATCAAGCTCATCGACATGCTGCTCGTGGCCCTCCGTCTCACGAGCTGAGGACGAGGAACGATGAGACACCACATCGGCATCGCGATCCGCATGACCATCCTGACGGCGGTCCTGCTCGGACTGCTCTATCCGCTGGCGATCACCGGGATCGCCCAGGTCGTCTTCCCCGGGGCCGCCGACGGCAGCCTCGTCAAGGTCGGCGGCCGGGTCGTCGGCTCGAGCCTCATCGCGCAGGACCTAACGGCGGCCAGGTACTTTCACCCCCGGCCGTCCGCCGCCGGCTACAACGGCATGGCCTCCGCCGCCTCCAACCTCGGACCGACCAGCCGCGTCCTCGTCGATCGCGTCCGGGCCGACGTCCGCGCCCTGATCGCCCAGGACCCGGGTCTGCGCTTCGGCGCGGTGCCGGTCGACATGGCCACGACCTCCGGCAGCGGTCTCGACCCCGACATCACGGTCGCCAACGCCAGTGCCCAAGCGCCTCGTGTCGCTGCGGCTCGTGGGATGTCGGCGACTGCCGTCCTCCGTCTGGTCGCGGCGCATACCACAGGCCGTACGCTCGGCTTCATCGGCGAGCCTCGTATCAACGTCCTCGAGCTCGATCTGGCGCTGGACGCGCTCCAGGCGAAGGGAGGCCGATGATGGCTGCCGACGAGTCGGCCGACGAGGTCTTCTCCCTGCGCACGCTCCGCAAGCGCGGACGCCTCAAAGTCTTCCTCGGGTACGCGCCCGGCGTCGGCAAGACGTTCAGCATGCTCGCCGAGGCGCACCGCCGCGTGTCACGCGGCGAAGACCTTGTGATCGGGTTCGTCGAGACGCACGGTCGCCGCGAAACAGCCGAGCTCGTCGAGGGCCTGGAGCAGGTACCGCTCAAACGGCTTGAGTATCGCGGCAAGTCGTTCGAGGAGCTCGACACCGCAGCCGTCATCGCCCGCCGGCCCGAGTGGGTACTGATCGACGAGATGGCGCACACCAACGTGCCGGGCACGACCCACGAGAAACGCTGGCAAAGCGTGGAGGAGATCCTCACCGCCGGCATCAGCGTGATCACGACCATCAACGTCCAGCACTTCGAGAGCCTGAACGACACCGTCCTCGAGATCACCGGCGTGCGCGTCCAGGAGACGCTGCCGGACGCCGTGCTTGACCAGGCGGAGGAGGTCGTGCTCGTCGACCTCACCACCAGCGCCCTGCTCAATCGCCTGAAGCGCGGCGTCGTCTACGACCTGGACAAGATCCCCGGTGCCCTGGCGAACTTCTTCAAACGGGAGAACCTCGTAGCGCTGCGCGAACTGGCCCTGCGCAAGACGGCCGAGGAGGTGGACGACAGCCTCGAGCGCATCATCGCCGGGGACGAGGCCATCCACCCCTGGACGACGGAGGAGAGGATCATCGTCTGCGTCCGGCCCGGCCCGGTCGCCGCCAAGCTCATCCGCCGCGGTCACCGCCTCGCCAAGCGGTTTCAGGGCAGGTTCTGGGTCGTCTACGTGCGCACGCCCGGCCAGCTGGGGGGATCGGGCCGGAGGCAGGTCGAGAGCCTCTTCGAGCTCGCCAGGGAGCTCGGCGGCGAGACCGAGGAGCTGAGCGCCGACTCCTTGGGCGACGAGATCCTCCGGTTCGCGCGGGAGAAGCGCGCGACGTTTATCGTGATGGGCCAGTCGCGGCGCTCGCGGGTAGACGAGATCGTGCGCGGGTCGTTGATCGCCCGGATCATCCGTGAGATCGACCACGTCGACGTTCTGGTGGTAGCCGATCCCAGCAAGGCCCTGCCGGTGCAGATGGAGGAGTGAGCCGCCGAGGCTCCGTGCCGTTGACGCCATCTTTATGCCGGGTGCCGATGTCTTGACGGCGCCTTTACCGGCGGCTCAGTAGCGTAGACCGGATTGCGCCCGGCGGGGCCGACCCCCGCTGCGCCGGCGTCGCTGCCGTCATGCGGCGATCCGCCCGCCCTCGTGCGCACCTGTGAGAAGAGCTAAGACCGTGGACATCTGGGCGCTCGCCGAGGAGCAGGTCTATCTGGAGCTGGGCACATCGCCCAAGGGCCTCGCCGAAGACGACGCCTTCGAACGGCTGCAGCAGCATGGCAAGAACGTCCTGCCCACTAAGGTGGGGCGGCCGATCGTCTTCAAGTTCCTCGACCAGTTCACCAGCCTGTTCGCGATCATGCTCGAAGTGGCAGCGGTCCTCGTGTTCATCGCCGCCATGCTCTCCACCGGCGCGAGCCGCCAGGACAACTTCAACGTCACCATCGCGATCATCGGCGTGGTGCTCCTCAACGCGACCATCGGGTTCTTCCAGGAGTACCGCGCCGAGAAGGCCACCGAGGCGCTGCAGAAGCTCGTGCCGGGTGCGCCAGTACGAGGTCTCGACCAACAACATCGCTCTCACCGGTGAGTCGGACGCGGTGCGCAAGACCGCCGACGCGATCGTCGAGGAGCAACTCGCGACCATCAACATGCCCAATCTCGTGTTCATGGGCACGAGCGTCGCCTCGGGGACCGGACGCGCCGTCGTCTTCGCGACCGGTCTGAAGACCGAGTTCGGGCGCATCTACTCGCTGACGGCCGGCGTCGCCGAAGAGAAGTCGCCGCTGATCCGCGAGATCGACCGCATGGCGCAGACCGTGTCGATCATCGCCATGGTCTGCGGCGTCGCTCTCTTCTTCATGGGCAAGATGCTGGGTCTCGATTGGGTCGGCGCCCTGCTGTTCGCCCTCGGCGTCATGGTCGCCCTCGTGCCCGAAGGCCTGCCGGCGACTCTGTCGGTCGCTCTGTCTGTCGGCGTGCAGCGCATGGCCAAGGCGAAGGCGCTCATCAAGAACCTCGCCGGCGTCGAGACGCTCGGCTC
>JAPLCL010000031.1 GCA_026392265.1 Actinomycetota bacterium | reverse complement strand
TTCTCGGGAGGCTGAGACCATGGGAGTGTACGAGCGTATCCTCGTGCCGGTCGAAGGCACCGAAACTGATGGGCCGGTGCTCGATCACATCGCCGAGGTGGCCGCGATGTGCGGCGCCGAGGTCACGCTGCTGCGCGTCGCCCACTACCACACGCGTGACGAGCGCGCCTACGAGCTCGAAGATGCCGAGGGCGACCTGGAGCGCGCCGCGGAGCTGCTGCGCAGCCGCGGCGTCACCGTCCACACCCTCATGGTCCACGGCGAGCCGGCCGAGGCGATCCTGCAGCAGGCCGCCGAGCTCAAGCCCGATCTGATCGCCATGGCCACGCACGGGCACGGCTGGGCGAAGCGCATGGTGCTGGGTAGCGTGGCCGACCACGTGCGGCACAACAGCGACGTGCCGCTGCTGCTGCTCAAGAGCCGTGCCGCGGGCTGAGGCGGTGCCCGGCCCGCCCCATCGGCGTATACTGCTGGCAAGGATCTGGGGGGCGTCGGGTGGAGGGGTAGGCCATGGCCAAGCAGGTACGCAGATGGTGGTCGCCGTGGTGGGCCAAATTGCTTGTCGTCGTGGGAGTGTTCGCCCTGCTGTTCATCGGCGGCTCCGCGGTAGCGGCCAAGTTCACCGAGAGCAACAAGTTCTGCGGTACCGACTGCCACGAGATGTGGCCGTACCGCGACACGTGGACTGCTTCGAAGCATAAGAGCGTCGACTGCGTGAAGTGCCACATCCCGCCGGGCCCCGCGAACTTCGTGAAGACCAAGCTCTCGGCCTCGCGCGAGGTCTGGGTGCACTATACGGGCGTCTCCAAGAAGCCCATCCAGGTCACTCGCCACATCCCCAATTCCGCCTGCAACCGCAGCGGCTGTCACACCAGCTCGCAGACCAGCAAGACGCTCAAGCTCGGCACGCCCGCCCCTGTCACGTTCCAGCACGGCAGCGAGGGTCATGCGAAGCAGCTGTGCATCGCCTGCCACGCGGCACTCGTCCACGCCGGTGCGCCCGGCGTCACCGCGGCCCCGGCAAACTCGATGCCGTCGTGCTTCGGTTGTCACAAGGACGGCACCAAGGACTGCACCTACTGCCACAAGCCGCCGCACGCGGATCGTGGCCCTTGCCAGGATTGCCACAGCATCGACAGCTGGACCGGCGGCAAGAACTTCTCGCACCCCGGCGGGCCGCTGACCGGTAAGCACGGGCAGATCTCGTGCCAGACGTGCCACACGAAGGGTGTGTCGGTGAAGCCCGACGGCTGCATCAACTGCCACGGCGATCATCACAACGGCCTCACGACCTGCGACGATTGCCACACCATCCAGAACTGGAACCCGTCGAAGTTCTCGCATCCGCAAGAGGGCGAGCACATCCCGGCTGGGGAAGTGCCCCTGCAGTGCAACGACTGCCACACCGCCGGCTTCGGCCAGCCGGCCACCTGCCCCTGCCACGGCGGCAAAGCCCCGACCGGCGGCGGATGATCGCTGCCTGACTCACTCCTCCCAGTGGTGGAGCGCCTCGCCCTCTTCGACATAGATTGCACGCTCATCGACGGCCACGGCGCCGGTGGGCGCGCCATCATGCGCGCCATCAAGGACGTTTACGGCGTCGAGGGCGAGCTCGGCGACTACAGCTTCCATGGTCGCACCGACCCCGGCATCGTGCGTGACCTCGCGGACCTGTGGGGCGCCGGCGACCCCGAGGCCATCTTCGGCCGCTACGAAGGCGAGACGCAGCCGCAAGTGGTGCACGACCTCGCCGAGCAGCTGGGCACGCCCGAC
>JAPLCL010000347.1 GCA_026392265.1 Actinomycetota bacterium | reverse complement strand
GACTACGAGGTCGACGAGAAGCAGCGCACCGTGGCCGTCACCGAAAGCGGCGTGGCCAAGGTCGAGCGCGCCCTCGACATCGACAACCTCTACAAAGACACCAACGGCGGGCTCGTAAACCACTTCATCCAGGCCTTGCGCGCCGAAGCGCTCTACCACAAGGACGTCGAATACGTGGTGCAGAACGGCGAGGTGCTCATCGTCGACGAGTTCACCGGTCGTATTCTCGACGGGCGTCGCTACTCCGAGGGCCTTCACCAGGCTATCGAGGCCAAAGAGAAGGTGCCGATCCGCGAGGAGAACCAGACCCTCGCCACCATCACCCTGCAGAACTACTTCCGCATGTACGACGTGCTTGCGGGCATGACCGGCACGGCCAAGACCGAAGAAGACGAGTTTCGCACGATCTACGGCCTCGAGGTGGTGCAGATCCCCACCAACGCGCCGATGGTCCGCACGGACGAGAACGACTTCATCTTCACGACGGCCAAGGAGAAGTTCGCGGCCGTCGTCGACGACCTCGTAGAGCGCTACGAGAAGGGTCAGCCGGTGCTCGTCGGCACGGTCTCGGTGGAGGTCAGCGAGATGCTCTCGCGTCTCCTCGAACGGCACGGCGTGCAGCACAACGTGCTCAACGCCAAGCAGCACGAGCGCGAGGCCGAGATCATCAAGGACGCCGGCCAGAAGGGCGCGATCACGATCGCCACCAACATGGCCGGTCGTGGCGTCGACATCAAGCTCGGCGAGGGCGTCGTCGAGGCCGGTGGCCTCTACGTGCTCGGCACGGAGCGCCACGAGAGCCGGCGCATCGACAACCAGCTGCGCGGCCGTTCCGGCCGGCAGGGCGACCCCGGCGACACCCGTTTCTATCTTTCCGCCGAGGATGAGCTCATCCGCCTCTTCGCCGGCGACCGCATGTACCGCATCCTCAGCCGCTTGGGGCCTAAGGAGGGAGAGCCGCTCGAGGCCAAGATGCTCAGCAGCGTGGTCGAGAAGGCGCAGGTCAAGGTCGAAGAGCTCAACTTCCTGCGCCGCAAGAACGTGCTCAAGTACGACGAGGTCATGAACGAGCAGCGGCGTGTGGTCTACGACCAGCGGCAGCGTATCCTCATGGGCGAGGACTTCGGCGAGCAGGTCCGCGAGATGGTCAGCGATCTCGTCGAGGGCGCGGTGCGCGTGCACCTCGAGGGCGAGCAGTTCTCCGAGGAGTGGGACCTCGACTCCGTCTTCGTCGGTCTGCGGCAGATCTACGACCCGGCCATCAAGAAGGGCGACCTCGATCTCAGCTCGGCGACGCTGCAGGAAGTCATCGACCTCGCCGTCGACGACGCGCTCGCTCAGTACGACGAGCACGAGCGCCTCATCGGCGCGGAGCAGATGCGCAGCGTCGAGCGCGCCGTGATGCTGCAGGTCATCGACACGCGCTGGAAGGACCACCTGCTCGACATGGACTACCTGCAGGAGGGCATCCACTTGCGCGCTCTCGGCCAGCGTGACCCGCTGGTCGAGTACAAGGGCGAGGGCTTCGACCTCTTCCAGGACATGATGGAGGGCGTCAAGTCGAGCACCGTCACGACGCTCATGAAGAACAGCCCCGAGGATCTCGCGGTGTTCACCGCCGTGACTCTCGAGGAGCCGCTCATGAGCTTGAACTACACGAGCGGCGACGACCTCATCACGCAGACCTCGTTCACCGGCGCGGCCATGGCCGCCGGCGACCAGGGGGCGTCGGCCGACGGCGGCTTCGCGGACGCGCCACCGCGCAACGTGGCCGCCGGAGGCGGCAAGCGCGGCGGCACCACCACCAGCACCCGCCCCGCGGCCGTGCAGCAGCGGGTCGTGTACGACAAGGTCGGGCGCAACGACCCGTGCCCGTGCGGCAGCGGGAAGAAGTACAAGAGGTGTCACGGGGCCTAGTGGGTCGCCTCTTCGCGGCGACCCCGCGCGTCGCATGATGCCGCCGGCTTACGGCACGAGCGGTCCGGCCTCCAGGATCGCCGTGCACCTCTCGGGCGACAGCGGTCTGCTGAACAGGTAGCCCTGCAGCGCGTCGCAGCCTTCGCCGCGCAGGAACTCGCGCTCCTCGCGTGTCTCCACGCCTTCCGCCACCACCGCCAGGCCCAGGCGGTGGCCGAGCGCGATGACCGAGGCGGCCACGGCGGCGTGCTCCGGTACCTTGAGCAGGTCGCGCACGAACGATCGATCGATCTTCACGGTGGCGATCGGCAGGCGCACAAGGTGGCTGAGCGATGAGTAGCCGGTGCCGAAGTCGTCCAGGGCGATACGCACGCGCTTCTTCCGCAGTGCGTTGAGGATACGGCCGGCCTGCTGCGGATCGCGCATCGCCGCCGTCTCCGTGATCTCCAGCTCGAGCTGGCGCGCCGGCAGTCCCGAGTCCTTCAGCGCCGTCGCCACGGTCGCGGCGAGAGACGTCTCGTACAGCTGCCGGGCCGAGAGATTGACGGCCATGCGCAGCGGCCGTCCGAGCGACCGGCTCCAGGCCCGGGCCTGGGTGCAGGCGTTGCTCAGGACCCAGGCGCCGATGGGGACCATCAGGCCGATCTCCTCCGCGACGCCGATGAAATCGAGCGGTTGCACCAGCCCGTTGCCCGGGCGGTTCCAGCGCAGGAGCGCCTCCAGGCCGACGATCTCCCCGCTGCCCGCCTCCACGATCGGCTGGTAGTGCAGGACGAATTGCTCGCGCTCGAGGGCGCGGTGTAGCTCACCTTCGAGCGCGAGCCTCCCGGCGTGCTCGTCGTTCATGCTCGCGTGGAAGAACTGCCAGCCGTTGCCGCCCTCGCTCGAGGCGCGCCGCGCGGCGACTTCCGCGTTCTCGATGAGGTCCTGGGGGTCGACGCCGTCGGCCGGGAACACGGCGACCCCAAGACTCAGGTTGAGGAAGAGCTCGTGCCCGTCGACGCGGAAGGGGTGGGCGAATGCTTCCACGGTCTTCGCGATGCTCGCGGACGCCTGAGCGGGGCCGCCGACGCCGGCCAGAAGAAGCCCGAACTCGCTGCCGGCCAGACACGCGACCGTGTCCTCCGTGCGTATCGTCGTCGTGAGCCGTTCGGCCGCGGCCAGGAGCAGGCGGTCACAGGCCTCGTGACCCAGCGTGTCGACGAGACTGGAGAACCGGTCGATCGCCACAGCGGCCACCGCGAACCCGAGGCGCTTGCGTTGCGCGTGAGCCAGCGCCTGCGCGATGCGGTCGGTGAACAGCGAGCGGTTGGGCAGCCCGGTGACGGAATCGTGCAGGCGCAGGCGCTCCATCTCGTCCTCGGCGCGCCGCTGCGAGGTGCGATTCGTCACCACGGCGATGGCACCTGCGGTCTCGCCGTGGTCCCCGAGCCGCGGCGCGGTCTTAGCGGTGATCCAGAGGTCTCGCCCCGCGACCGCTGTGGTGTAGGGACCTTCGTAGACGCCGTGACCCCCGTCCAGCGGGCGCCGCAAGGCGCCGAGTGGCCGAGAGTCGGGAATGGTCGAGAGATCGAAGCCGATGAGCTGTTCGTGCGAGGCTCCGACCATCCGCGCGAATGCGTCGTTACAGTCGAGGACGACGAGGTCGGTGTCGTAGAGGACAACGCCCACAGGGGCCTGCTCGTACAGGGTGCGGTAGAGGCTCTCGGACTCGCGGAGGGACTTCTCAGCGGCCATGCGAGCGTTGTCCGCGGAGGCGCGCTGCAGCCATTCGTGCAGCACCGGCGCGGTGTAGCCCGCGATGCTCTCGAGCAGGCGCACGTCATCGGCGGTGTAGGCGGCCTCCCGATTGGCCACGATGAAGATGCCGATGGTGTCGCCGTGGAAGGTGAGAGGGACGGCGACGGCGCTATCGATGGGCAAGTGGCCCTTCGGGACTCTGCCGTCGCCGCTCAGCACCTGCGACACCCCCTCAGTGAGGGCGCGCGCCCAGAGGTTGTCGCCCCACGTCTCTTTGGGGAAGCGCAGATCCTTGCCTTCGACTTGGCAGGCGTCCCAGATCTCGCGGGTGAGCGAGGGGGCCACGAGGGACCCGTCCTGGTCCACGTAGCCGAAAAAGCCCCAACGGCTGGCCAGTGCTTCACGCACGAGGTCGAGGACGTCGGCAAACATCTTGTCGGGTGGTCGCGTGAGGAAGACGGTGGCTATCTGTGCGTGAAGCTCCAGCTCCCGGCGCGATGCGCCGAGCTGCTCCTCCGCGAGACGACGGTCCGTCACGTCCAGCATCAGGCCTTCGAGCGCGATCGGAGCGTCGTCCATGTCGCGGACGATGTGGAACCTGTCCCAGATCCAGCGCAGCTCGCCGCTTGCCGTGTGGATGCGGTACTCGAGCTCGCCGCGCCGGTGAGCGGCGATCGCTGCGCGCGTCTCTTGGCGTAGCAGCTCTCTGTCCGCAGGCTCCATGACCTCCTCCCAGACGGGCGCGCCGGCGATCAGCTGATCCGCCGAATACCCGGTGGTCTCGAGGCAGGCGGCTCCGATGAACTCGTCCTGCCAAGGGGCAGTCGCCTCGCAGCGATAGACCATGCCGGGGATGTTGCTCATCAGTGCCTCGAGCTGGTGCTCGCGCTGCAGCAGCGTCTCCTCGGTCCCACGTCGCGCGGTGATGTCGATGAGCAGACCGATGAGCTCCTCCGGCGTGCCTTCGTCGTTGCGCGAAAAGACGGCGCGGTCAAGCAACCAGCGCTGCTCGCCGCCCTTGGCGATCACGCGGTACTCGGACACGGTGGTGTCCGCCCCCGCCGCAAGGTCTCGCTTCAGGTCGCCGATGACACCCCGAAGGTCGTCCGCATGGATGATGTCCATCCAGTCGCGGTCGCCCCCGAGGAGCTCTTCCGGCCCGTAGCCGGTGAGCTTGCGGCAGCCCTCGCTCAGGAAGGTGGTGCGCCAAGGGTCGCCGAGCTGACTGCGGTAGGCGGCGCCGGGGAGGCTGCCGACGAGACCGCTGAGGATCTGCTCGCGGTCGCGGAGAGCCGCCTCGACCCGGCGCTGCTCGCTGACGTCCGTGATGAAACCCTCGAGGTGGAGGAGCGAGTCGTTGCTGTCACGCACGCCCTTGCCGCGCTCCCAGACCCACTTCTCGTGCCCGTCGGGCATGACCAGACGATACGTGATGGTCCACTGCCGGTGTCGCTCAAGGGCGGTCGAGATCTCATCCCACACCAGGCTGCGATCGTCGGGGTGGATGATGTCCGCATATGCCACGGTGGCGTTGCCGAGGAGATCGGAAGGCGCACGCGCCGTGAGATCCAGACAGCCGTCACTCACGAACGCCATGGTCCACTCGGGATCGTTGGCGCAGCGATAGGCCATGCCGGGAAGGTTGTCGAAGAGCGTGCTCAGCATGCGCTCCCGCTCCTCGAGAGCGTTTCGGGCGTGGTTTCGCTCCGTGAGGTCGAGGGCGAACGCGACATTGAGCTCGCGGCCACGGAAGCGCAGCAGGTTGGCGTGGATCTCCACCTCGACCAAGGATCCATCCTTGCGGCGGTGGATATCGTCGAGGACGACGGCGCCCTCTCGTTGCAGAGCGCGCCAGTGGTCTGGCCAGGCCTCGACGGGGAATGCGGCGGAGATGTCCTGGAGCGTGAGCGCGAGGAGCTCCTCCTCCGCATAGCCGAGGGAGCGGCAAGCCTGCGCGTTGACGCGCACGAAACACCCGTTCTGGTCCAGAACGAACATCGCGATGGCGGCGTGGTCGACGGCAAACGACGCCAAGGCGAACTCCTCATCGGCATGCCTGCGCGCAGACTCGCGCTGCTCCGTGCGGCTCCTCTCGGCCATCGTCCTCCTGGCGTTCAGATCTCCGGGATACTCTACCCGCGCTCTGGTCGGATCGGCGTGGCGCGGGCGACGCGCGCTCGCACGTGCCCGCGCGGAGAGTATCGGCGCGTTCCCGCCGCGGCTGAAGCACATTCGCGTTTGGGGTAGACTACGTCGATCATGAGCCCCGCCGCCTCAGAAGCAATCGTACAGCTCGACTCGCTCCGTGAGCGTCTCAAGGAAGCCTTCGGGCGCCTGGGATGGCTGCGGAGCTATCTTTGACCCCCCCAAGCTGACAGCCGACCTCGAGGCCTTCGAGGAGCGCATGCGCGCCGGCGACTTCTGGGACGACCAGGCCGCCGCTTCCAGAGTCTCCGCCGAGTACAGTCGCGTCAAGCGCCGCCTTGAGGATCTCGCCGAGCTCGAGGGCCGCTTCGCCGATCTCGAATCCACCGAAGAACTTCTGCGCGAGGAGCTCGGCGGCGACGCCGTCGACGACGAGCTCCTCCAGGAGCTCGTGAGCGGCGTCGCCGGGCTCGAGGCCGACCTTCACCGTGGCGAGGAGCTGCGCTTCTTCAGCGCCAAGTACGACGAGGGCGGCGCCATCATGACCATCCATCCCGGCGCCGGGGGTACCGAGTCGCAGGACTGGGCCGAGATGCTGCTGCGCATGTATCTGCGCTGGTTCGAGCGCCGCGGCTTCAAGGTCGAGATCAACGACTCGCAGGAAGGCGACGAAGCCGGTCTCAAGAGCGCCACGCTCACCGTCGAGGGCGAGAACGTGTATGGGCTGTTGCAGGCCGAGCGGGGCGTGCATCGCCTTGTCCGCATGAGCCCCTTCGATTCGGCCAACCGCCGCCACACAAGTTTCGTCTCCGTCGATGCCTCGCCGCTGGTGAGCGACGACGTGGACGTCGAGATCAACGACGACGACCTGCG
>JAPLCL010000292.1 GCA_026392265.1 Actinomycetota bacterium | reverse complement strand
AAGGCGTCTTCATCGAGAGCATCCTCAAGGGCGGAGAGGCACTCCTGAACCTCATCAACGATATCCTCGACCTCACCAAGATCGAGGCCGGGCGACTTGAGCTGAACCCTGAGTCGGTCGACCTGCGCGCCGCGCTGCTGGGCGTGCTTCCCGTCGTCAAGCCGCGCGCGAAGGATAAGAGGATCCGCATCTCGACGTTCCTGCCCACCGACCTTCCGCTGATCTCGGCCGACCCCGCGAAGTTCAACCAGATCCTGCTGAACCTGCTCAGTAACGGCATCAAGTACACGCACGACAACGGCAGCGTGAGCGTCGAGGCACGGACCGCCGGCGACATCATCGAGATCTGGGTGAACGACACGGGCATCGGCATGGCGAGAGAAGATCAGGACAGAGTCTTCCAGCGCTTCACGCAGATCGACTCCTCGGCCACGCGTACGCAGGGAGGCACAGGGCTCGGCCTCGCCATCGTCAAAGAGCTCGTGGAGCTGCATGGCGGCACCATCCGCGTGCAGAGCAAGCTCGGCAAAGGCTCCAGCTTCATCTTCACCATGCCGATAGCAACCAAGCCCGCCGACCCTCTGGCGGCCGGCAAGATCAGCTGAGGAGGTGCGCACCGTGGCACAGGCCATCCTGGTAGCAGATGACGACCCCGACATCCTGAGCATCGTGTCGATGTCGCTGGAGACGCAGGGCTACACCGTCTACAAGGCGACCAACGGGCGTGAGGCGGTCGATCTTGCCAAGCAGCATCATCCGGACCTCGTGCTCATGGACATGATGATGCCGATCGTGAGCGGCTACGAGGCCGTCACCGAGCTCAAAGCCGACGCGACGACACGTGACATCACCATCATCGGCCTCTCCGCGAAAGCCATGGCCACCGACATGGAGCGCGCCACCGACGTCGGCATCGACGGCTACATCACGAAGCCCTTCCGCATCGCTCAGGTGCTCACCGTCGTCGAAAGCTATCTGCACGGCTGAGCGCTGGGGAGGCCCGCTGCGCTGTGCGGCGGCGGGCAGGAGCCGGCGCTCCTTTGGCGTACAAGTCAGATGATCATGACGAAGGACCCTCGCATCACCGTTCAACCGATGCTCTGCGTCGCCGACGTGGACACCCGCCTCACGTGCAGCACCTACTGCGCCGTGTGCACCTACTACGTACGCGACCGGCGCATCGGCGAACGGCGCTGGAGCCCGCGGCGCACCTACGACCGCCGCATCCTCGGCCGTCTCTGAGCGCCGCCCGTCGCAGGCCGGACGCGACCCCGCCCCCAGGCACCGGCGGCCTATCATGGAAGGCGCGCATGTGCCGATACCGGGAGTAGTCGCAATCTAACGAGAGGCGCGCTACGTCGGATCAGCCTGGTGAGGAGCGTCGGGGCGGCAGCCTCGGCTACAAACGCGGGGTGAGCCTCCAGCTCAAGACGACCGCGGTCGTGGCGCTCGCCTTGGGCGCCTTCTTCTACGTCGCGACCTACTGGATCGACTTCCAGTCCTCATGGCAGCTGGCCGCCGCGGTCCTCATCCTCTTCGCCGTCGTCGCTCTGACGTTCGACCTCTGGGTCTACCGGCCGCTCAATGCGCTCATCCGGCGCGCCCGCCAGAGGCTCGGCGGCAACTACGAACGCAACGATCCCTACTATCGCGACGAGACCCGCGAGCTGGGGCATCTCGTGGGCACGCTGATCGCCGTGTTCACGGCCGCCGAAGACAAGGAGTGGGTCTCGCAGAGCATCAAGGCGGACCTCGAGCGCATGCGCGCGCTCAACCGACAGCTCATGGACGTCGGCGAGCTCGGGAAGGAGATGAACGCCGCCTTGCCGTACCGCGAGACGGTGGAGCGCGTGCTGTCGCGCAGCAAGGCCTTTCTGCATGCGGACTTCGCCGCCCTGCTGCTGCTGGACGCCGATGCGCGCGCCTTCTCGCTCGAGGGCGCGCAGGGTGTGCTCTCCCCCACGATCTCCTCGGAGTGCTGCGCCTTCTCGCCGGATTGCCCCGTGCGCCAGGCGATCGCCAGCGGCCACGTGGCGCGTACCACCGGCCACACGTGCACGCTGTTCCCGCACACCATGAAGGACCAGCTGGTGATCCCCGTGCACGTCGAGAACATCGGGGACATGGCCGTGCTGGCGACGTCGACATCGGGCGAGTACGTCGCGCTGCTCTCGGACGACATCCTCGTAGCGCTGCAGAACCACGTACAGAGCGCGCTGACCAACGCCCATAAGTACGACGCCATCCGCCGCCAGGTGGTCACCGATCACCTGACGCACCTGTACAACCGGCGGTACTTCATGAACCGCGCCGGCGAGGAGATCGAGCGAAGCCTGCGCCACCAGCATCCGCTGAGCGTCCTTATGGTCGACATCGACCATTTCAAGGAGTTCAACGACACGTACGGCCACGCCACCGGCGACCGCGTGCTGCAGACCGTCGCGCGGGCCATGCAGGACGCCCTGCGCAAGCCCGACATCTGCGCCCGGCACGGCGGCGAGGAGTTCGCCGTGTTATTGCCGAACACGCCCGGTGAGAACGCCTACTACGTGGCAGAGCGCGTGCGGCGCACGTTGAGCGGCACGCGCTACACGGGCCTCGGACTGCCGGCGGCAGCCAACATCACGATAAGCGTCGGCGTCGCCACCTGCCCGCGTGACGCCACCGATCTCGATGCCCTCATGGAGCTGGCCGACAAGGCGCTGTACCGTGCCAAGGCGGCAGGGCGCGACCAGGTGGTGCTCCACGGCGCGGAGCAGCGCGACCGAGTCAGGAACTGAGGCGCGCCGCCCGGGGCGGCGGTGCCAGACCCATCCCCCAGGCGATGACCGCCGGCGGCAGGCAACCCCAGCTCAGCAACTCGTCGTGAAAGTCGCGCAGGGAGCCGCCTCGTCGCCGTCCATAGGTGGCCGCCAGCCGCAGCACCTCGCGCTTGCCCAGCAGGTAGCTCATCGCCTGCCCCGGCTCGCCGGCGTACCGGCGGCACTCCAGTTCGGCCTCATACCGGTTCATGTGCGCCTCTGCGCAGAGATAGTCGACTGCCGCCGGCAGGTCCATGATCCCAAGATGCAGCTCGATGTCGATGACCACGCGGCAGGCACGCCACACCTGGTCGTTGAGGCGCATGAGACGCACGGCGGTATCGGCCAGCAGGCCTTGCTGCTCCATGAGCTCCTCGCAATAGAAGGCCCATCCCTCGACCAAGATGTTGCCGCCGTTCGGGATGTGGGCAACGCGGCGCGCGAGGGTCGTCGCGCGATTGGCGCTCACCAGTTGCACGTGATGACCGGGGTATGCCTCGTGCACTCCTGTCGTGGCCAGCGAGGCGCGGGGGTGGCTGTGCATGGCGGCCTCGAGCTCCGCCCTTGAGAGGCCGGCGCGCGGCGGCGTGACGTAGTAGAAACCGAGCTGGCGCGCGTCGAAGGGGCCGGGCTGATCGTAGGCGGCGAAGGGCAGCATGCTGCGCAGGAAGATCGGAGTCGCCATGACGGTAAGCTCCTCGTGCGGCGGCATGGTGGCGATGCCCTGGGCGACCATATGCGCCCGCGCGGCCGCGACGGCGCGCCGGTAGGCGTCCACCAGGTCGTC
>JAPLCL010000318.1 GCA_026392265.1 Actinomycetota bacterium | reverse complement strand
TGTGGCCAGAAGAGATAGGCCAGCAGCATGGCGGCGACGGCCGTGACCGCATAGGTCTCGAAGAGGTCGGCAGCCATGCCGGCGCAGTCGCCGACGTTGTCGCCGACGTTGTCGGCGATGACGGCCGGGTTACGCGGGTCGTCCTCAGGGATGCCCGCCTCGAGCTTGCCGACCAGGTCGGCACCAACGTCGGCGGCCTTGGTGAAGATGCCGCCGCCGACGCGCGCGAAGACGCTGATGAGGCTGCCGCCGAAGCCGAGCCCGATGAGCGCGCGCACGGCGTGCTCGGGCCAGAACTGCGTGCCCAGCCAGTAGTACACGGCCACGCCGAAGAGCGCCAGGCCGACGACCAGCAGGCCCGTGACGGAGCCGCCGCGGAAGGCGACGGAGAGCGCCGGGCCCAGACCCTTCTTGGCGGCCTCGGCGGTGCGGATGTTGACGCGCACGCTGACCATCATGCCGATATAGCCGGCGGCCGCAGACAGAGATGCGCCGACGACGAAGCCCAAGGCTGTCTCCCAGCCGAGACCCCAGCCCTGCTTGACGCCGAGGGCGACGCCAATGATGAGGAAGACGACGATGCCGACCATGGCGATGGTGCGGTACTGACGCCCGAGATACGCCTTGGCGCCCTCCTGGACGGCTCCCGCGACCTCGCGCATCTTCTCGTCGCCCGACGGCAGCGCCAGCAGCCAGCGGATGAGCAGCACCCCGTAGACCACTGCCCCGAGGGCGCAGATCACAGCGATCAGCACCGCATTGTTGGAAAAGAACGAACTCACTTGGCTGACTCCTTTCTTGGCTCCACGTGGTCGCGGTGCGGCCCGTCAGGACCTCAGCACGGCCACCCCAGACTTGGCGGGCATCCCCGATGCCCATGACTGTCTTGTCTCGTGCACGCGCCGCCCCACGAACAGGCCGCGGCGCGTCAGTGCAGGTACTTACCGATCAACAGGTCGAGCTTGTCTTTGGTGCCTTGTGGGATGAGCTCGGCAGGTGTATTGATGGCGGATTCCACGGCATGGCGGCAGCCGCAGTCGCCGCCGAGGTCGAGTGCGGGGATGGCGCTGCGCACGATCGCCTGCGCCGTCTCGACGTTGCGCCTCACGTTGGACAGGACCTGCTCCAGGGTGACGTCTGCCTCGCCCTCGAACCAGCAGTCGTAGTCGGTGACCAGCGCCATGGTGGCGTAGCAGAGCTCGGCCTCGCGGGCGAGCTTGGCCTCCTGGAGGTTCGTCATGCCGATGATGTCGAAGCCGAGCTGCCGATAGACGTTGCTCTCGGCGCGCGTGGAGAACTGCGGCCCTTCCATGCACACGTAGGTGCCGCCCTCGTGTACGGTGGCGCCGACCTGGCGGCCGTGCGCGACGATGACCTTGGAGAGCACGGGGCAGAACGGATCGGCGAAGCCCATATGGACCACGACGCCGTCGCCGAAGAAGGTGCTCGGCCGGGCCTTGGTGCGATCGTAGAGCTGGTCGGGCACGACGATGTCGAGCGGCTTGAGCTCCTCGCGCAGGCTGCCGACGGCGCTGGCGGACAGCACGTAGTGCACGCCCAGCGCCTTCATGCCCCAGATGTTGGCCCGGTAGTTGACCTCACCGGGCAGGATGCGGTGTCCGCGCGCGTGACGAGGAAGAAAAGCCACCGGTACGCCGCCGATGTCGCCGAGGAAGTAGGAGTCGCTGGGTGCCCCGAAGGGCGTGTCGATGGTGACTTCGCGAGCGTTCTGCAGCAGCTCGTAGAAGCCCGATCCGCCGATGACACCGACCTGGGCAGAATCCTTGATAGCCGACACCGCACCCTCCCTTGGGACCACACGCCGCGGGAAGTATACAGGATGCGGACCGCGCACATGTTTGGCACGGACGCGTCCGCTCTGCGGATGCACCGACCGTATGACTAAACAGTCGGCTTCGCCATCCAGCTGACGGGGGCGGGCGCGGCGCGGGCGTGGAGTGATACGCTTCCTGCAGCCCCGACTTCCTGCAGCCCTGCTCTATCTCTCCCGCGCAAAGGAGTGCAAGGTGCCCAAGAACAAGGTCGTACCCATCGAGGAGGCGATGTCCCGCATCAAGAGCGGCATGAGCATCGCCGTCGGCGGTTTCATCGGCCAGGGTGACCCCCTGACCCTCATCGACCACCTCAAGACCATGGACGTCAAGGATCTCACGATCTACGAGAACGACGCCGGCTACCGCGAGCGCGGCGTCGTCGAACTGGTCCGGCTGGGCAAGATCAAGAAGGTCGTCGCCAGTCATGTGGGCACGACGCCCTACATCGGAAAGGCGATGAACGAAGGTACCCTCGAAGTCGAGGTCGTGCCGCAGGGCACCCTGGCGGAGCGCATGCGCAGCGGCGGCGCGGGTCTCGGCGGCTTTCTCACGCCCACGGGCATCGGCACGACCTACGGCGAGAGCCGGGAGCAGATCGAGGTCGACGGACGCACCTACCTCCTCGAGAAGGCGCTCAAGTGCGACATCGCCATCGTGCGCGCCCACCGCGGAGATACCTGGGGCAACCTGATGTACCGAGGCACTTCGCGCAACTTCAACGTGCCGGCCGCGATGTGCGCGGACTACGTGATCGCCGAGGTCGAGAACCTCTACACGCTCGGCGAGCTCGACCCGGAGGCCGTGCACACGGCCGGCATCTTCGTCGACGCCGTCGTGCGCGCCAATATCGACTACTGCGTCCTGCGTGAGGAGGCGTACCACAATGGCTGACGACCTCAAGCAGATCATCGCCGCGCGCGCCGGCCGCGAGCTCAAGGACGGCCAGATCATCAACCTCGGCATCGGGCTGCCGACGCTCATCGCGAATCACGTGCCGGCCGGCGTCGACGTCATCATCCAGACCGAGAACGGAGCCATCGGCGTCGGCCCGCAACCGGACCCCGGCTGCGAGGACCGCGACCGCGCCAACGCCGGCAACCAGCCGATCAGCCTGCTCGCGGGAGGCAGCTACTTCGACTCCTGCACGTCGTTCGCGATGATCCGCGGCGGCCACCTCGACGCCACCTTCCTCGGCACGCTGCAGGTCGACGGCGAGGGCAACATCGCCAACTACATGGTGCCGGGCAAGATGCTGGCCGGCATGGGCGGGGCCATGGACCTGATCACCGGCGCCAAGATCGTCCATATCGTCACCGAGCACTGCGCGAAGGACGGCACGCCCAAGCTGATGAAGGCGTGCACCTTCCCCCTGACCGGGGCGAAAGAATGCGACGTGATCATCACCGAGCGCGCGCTGTTCCGCCGCCACCCGGACAAGGGGTTCGTGCTCGAAGAAGTGGCCGCAGGCCACACGCTGGACGACATCGCCGCGTGTACCGACATGGCGTATGTCGTGGCCGACGACGTCAAGCTGGACGCCTTCGGCGAGTAGCAAGACCGACAGACCGAACCAGGGGAGCCCCGCGATGTCAGACCTCAAGAAGAAATTCAGCCGCAAGGAGTGGAAGGACTGCTGCGGCAAGGGCTGCAAGAAGTGCGAGATCGCGCAGACCTACATCGGCGTGTACGGCAAGAGCAAGGGCCTCGACAAGCTGAACCAGGACCGCAAGGAGATGACCGCCAAGAAGAGCGGCAAGAAGAAGGGCGGCAAGAAGAAGTCCAAGCCCTGAGCGGAGAGGCGATCCTGAGCGTGCCGCAGACCACCGGCTTCATCGACATCGGCACCAACTCGGTGCGCCTCATGGTCGTGCGCCTCGAGCCCGACCATTCCTGGAGCACCATCACCCTGCAGAAGGAACCTGTGCGCCTCGGCGAGGGTGAGTTCGGGGCACAGAGCACGCTGCAGCCGGCGGCCATGGACCGCGCGGCGCTCGTGTGCCGCAGCTTCGCCGAGCTCGCGCGCTCCCACGGCGCCCAGATGGTGGTCGCGGTCGCCACCTCGGCCACTCGCGAGGCCGGCAACAAGATCGCCTTTGTGCGCCGCCTGCGCGAGGAGGCGGGCCTCGACGTGCACGTCGTGTCGGGCCAGGAGGAGGCGCGCCTCATCTTCCTGGGAGTGCTGAGCCGCGTGCACCTCGGCGCGCGGCGCGCGCTTGTCATCGACATCGGCGGCGGGAGCACCGAGGTCGCGCTCGGCGATCGTGCGGGGGCCGCGTACATGGATTCGCTGCGCCTGGGGGCCATCCGCCTGAGCAGCGAGTTCCCCGAGGCCTCCGCCGGCGCCCCGGTCACCGCCAGGACCTACGAAGCTATGCGCCGCCGGGTTCAGGTGGAGGCGGCGCGCATCCGCAGACACCTGGCCGGCGAGCGGATCGACGTCGTGTTCGGCACGTCGGGCACGATCCGCAACCTCGCCAGTGTGGTCGTCCGCGCGCTTCGCGACGGCGCTCCGCAGCGCGTGGACACGCTGAGCCGCGCCGAAGTGCGCAAGGTCGCCAAGATGCTGCGCTCACTCGATCTCGAGGAGCGACGCGCCGTCCCCGGGCTGAACCCGCTGCGCGCCGACATCGTCGTCGCCGGCACCGCCATCCTCGACGCGTTGATGGAGGACCTCGACCTCGCCGAGATCCAGGCCGTGGCCGAATGCGGCCTGCGCGAAGGCCTTGTGGTCGACCATCTCGCGCGAAGCGCCCACGAACTGTCCCCGGGCGCCCCGACGGTGCGCGAACGTAGCGTGCTGCAGCTGGCGCGCGCCTGCGCCTTCGACGAGCCCCACGCGCGCCACGTCACCGGACTCGCGCTGGAGCTGTTCGACAGCGCCGGCGACGCCGGTCTGCACCGCTACGGCGACGGGCAGCGCGAGCTCTTTGGGCACGCGGCGCTGCTGCACGACATCGGCAGCTTCCTCAGCTACAGCGACCACCACCTGCACAGCTACTACCTCATTCGGCACGCCGACCTTCTGGGCTTCGACGAGAACGAGATCGCCACGATGGCAGCCACGGCGCTCTTCCACCGCAAAGCCCGGCCCGGGACGCGTCACCCGGCTTTCGCGGGACTCGACCGGACCACGCGCAAGGCGGTGCGCCTGCTCAGCGTCCTGTTGCGCCTGGCTGAGTACATGGACCGCGGCCACACGGGGGCCGTCGCGCACGCCGCGCTGCGCGCGGACGGACCGAACGCCCTCATGCTCGAGGTGCGACCGGCCAAGGACTGGCATCTGGAGCGCTGGCGGCTGGAGAACCGCCGCGAAGCCGTCGAGAAAGCGCTCGGGCGCGCCTTGACCGTGCAGGCGCTCGAGCCGTAGGCGCGCCGAGCGCCGCGCTCAGATCTCGGCGATCACCGTGGCCAGCGCGCGGCTGAAGCCGCTGCCGGCGATCGTCGGCCACACCTCCGGGAAGGTCAGGATCAGCCGTTCCATCTCATCCTGCCGCACGGCCAGGTAGCGCGCCGCCCCCGGAGAGACGATGACCTCGATGGGCCCAGGGAGGTCGTGGCCGCCGTGCCGCCACGTGCCCCAGGTGAGGTAATCGCGCAACACACCGCTGGTGACGACCGCGTCCTGCAGATCGCCGAGATGGTCCTGGAGGCCCTTGACCGTCTTGATGAGCGGCCGCGCCCCTGGACCGAGCGCGTCCTCGAAGAACTCGAGGGTATAGCGCAGTCCCTTGCAGCCCTTGCGCAACGCGTGGAAGCGCGGCAGCGGCGTCTCGAGGCCACCCAGCTGCCCCTCGAAGGCCCAGACGACCGCCATGTCCTTGTAGAGGGCGCCGGGCAGGACCTGGGAGACGCGCTGCGGGCGAGGGTCGGCCGGAGGGCGCGCCGAGAGGCTCTCGAGCGGCCCGTCCAGCAGCTCCTCGAAGCGCTCGACGAAGGCGCGGTAGTGCGCGCCGGCGAGATAGTCGACGAGATGTTCGCGCTGACGCTCGCGCTCCGCGCGGCAAGCCGCGAGCAGGCCGTCGAGATCGCCGGCGCGCTCGGGCGGCAACGTGTCCAGGTAGTGCTGCGTCTTCTGCTGGAAGACGTCGAGGTCGCGCACCGCGCCGAGGACGCGTCCTGTGCGACGCAGGCCTTTGAGGACGGGGCGCATGGCCTGTTGGTCGAGGTACTCCTCAAAGACGCGCAGGGCCATGCGCATACGCCGCGTGGAGACGCGCATGACGTGCAGCTCTTCGGGGTCTTCGCCCAGGGCGGTGCCGTCCTCGTGTTCCAGCATGCGCGCCAGATGGAAGCGCAGCGTCTTGACGGCCGCCTCGGTCATGGTGTCGGCGGGCAGGATGCCGGGGCGCTTCTTCTTGTCGTCGTCATCCTCGGCAAGGATGTCGACGGCCTCGGCGATGAGGCTCTCGGCAGAGACGTCGCTCACGCCGGGGGCCTCGGGCGGTCCGTAGATGCCGATGCCTTCAACGCGGTACCGCGCCAGCCAGTAGCGCACGCGGCGGCTCGAGAGTCCGGCCCGCGTCGCCGCCTCACTCTGCTTGAGGCCCTCGTCGAGGGCCAGCAGCGCCGTGGCGCGACGCGCACGCGCGTCCGCAGCACCGGCGTGCGCCTCGTGGACGGGGCGCTCGGCCGGCGGCAGCAGGCTGCCGTCGCCGCCGGCTTCCACCATCTCGAGGGCACGGGTGAACTTGGCGCGGGACTCGGGCGTCAGGCCGGGCTCGGCCCGCAAGGCGGCCGCAAGCCTCTCCAGGTCGTCGTCGTCGCCCTCGCCGCGCAGCTCAAGCTCGGCCTCGAACCAGCGCCGCGCGCGGCCGCCGGCCGCGACGGTGACGTCGTCGAGGCTGAGCTCGGCCACTTCGCGGGCGCCATCGCCGACGCGCCGCGCCAGCCGTTCCTGTTCGAGGAAGAGGAACGGCTCCAGCGGCGCCCCCTGCGCGATGCCCTGGACGCGCTCGCGCAGCTCGCCCTCCGGCCATTCGGCCGGCGGCACGTCGGCCGCGACCAGCGCCTCGAGCTACTCGCGACGCACCACACCGGCAGCGTCGCCGGTGACGAGCTGCTTCAGCGTGAGACGCACCCCGCCGCCCGTCTCGCGGCGCCGCAGGTAGTACCCTGCGGCGAGAAAGCTACGCTCGGCGGTATCGAGAAAGGTGTCGCGGTCGCGCCGGCGCTCGCCGGCGTCCACGTCGTAGCCGGCGAGCACCGGCGCTTTCGCCAGACGGGCGAGCGCCGCCGCGTCCGCGACTGTGTACTTGGCCTCTACTTCCACGCCGTCACTCTCCCGTGATCAGGGCAGGCGTGAGCAGCCACGCCAGGATGCCATCGTCGAGCCGTGGACCCTGCACGTCAACGCGCGCCAGGCCCCCTTTCTTGAAGTCCACGCGCCCGCCCCCCGTGAGCTCGGCGACCGTGGCGCTGAAGTCCGGCTCGTGACCCACCACCATGAGGCTCGCGGCCGCGGCCTCTCGCGCGACGATCTCGGCCAGCCGGCGCGCGTCGAAGCCGTGGGCCAGGCGCGCGTCCTCGACCAGGCGGTCGCTCATACCCAGCTCTTCGGCGACGATCGCGGCCGTGCGGCGCGCCCGCTCCGAGGGGCTGGTGACGATGACGTCGGGAGCCAGCCCCATGGCCCTCATGGCGCGCCCCTCGGCGCGCACCAGGGCTTCGCCGGCTTCGGTGAGCGGCCTCAGGTCGTCGTCGTCGTGCCAGTCGGCGCGCGACCAGGCCTTTCCGTGGCGCAGAAAGTAAAGCCGCAGCGTCACTCTTCTTCCTGCCTCCGCACCGCCTCGCGGGCCTGGGTCACGAACCGCTCCTGGGCGTTCAGCGGCTCTTCGTCGGCGGTCGGCCAGATGTGCTCCCAGGAGCCGTCCGGATGCAGGACGCGGGTCTTCATGTTGTCGTTGAGGTAGACGGTCAGGATCTCATCGCGCAGACGCCGCACGATGGCGGGGTCCTGCACCGGGAAGAGGATCTCGACGCGCCGGTTCAGGTTGCGCGGCATGATGTCGGCGCTGCCCATGATGACCTCTTCAGCACCGCCGTTACGGAACCAGTAGATGCGGCTGTGCTCGAGGAAGCGGCCGACGATGCTGCGTTCGCTGATGTTGTCGCTGACGCCGGGGACGCCGGGCCGCAGGCAGCACATGCCGCGCACGTTGAGCTCGACCTTGACCCCCGCCTGTGACGCCCGATACAGGCGGCGGATCAGCGGCTTGTCGACCAGCGAGTTCATCTTGAAGATGAGGTGCGCCTCTTCGCCTCGACGCGCGTGCCCGATCTCGCGGTCGATGCGCTCCTCGATACCGCGACGCATGGTGGTGGGCGCCACGAGGAACTTGCGGTAGTGGCCGCTCGTGGCGTAGCCGGTCAGCTGGTTGAACACCGCCGAGGCGTCGGCGCCCATATCCTCGTCGCAGGTGAGGTAGCCGAGATCGGTGTACAGCTTCGTGGTGACGCTGTTGTAGTTGCCCGTGCCGAGATGCATGTAGCGGCGGATGCGCTCGCCTTCGCGGCGCACCACGAGCAGGATCTTGGAGTGTGTCTTGAGGCCGACGAGCCCGTACACAACATGCACGCCCTCGCGCTCGAGGGCCTTGGCCCAGCCGATATTGCTCTCTTCGTCGAAGCGTGCTTTGAGCTCGAGGAGAACGGCCACCTGCTTGCCGTTGGCGGCGGCCTCCATCAGCGCGTCGACGACCGGCGCGTTGCGACCCACACGGTACAGCGTAGTCTTGATGGCCAGTACGTCGGGGTCGTTGGCGGCGGCGCTCACGAAGTCCACGACCGGAGCGAACGAGTCGTAGGGGTGGTGAAGCAGGATGTCCCGCTGGCGGATGGCGGCGAAGATATCGGCCTCCTCGGCGCCGTCCAGCACCGCGGGCGTGGACTGCACCAGAGGCTGATACGACAGGTCGGGGCGGTCGATGCTCTGCAGGTCCCAGAGACTACTGAGGCCAAGCGGCGACTTGACTGAGTAGATGTCCTGCTCGTCCAGCTCGAGGTTCTCGCTGAGGATACCGCGGATGCGCTCGGGCATGTGCTCGTCGATGGTGACGCGGATCACCGAGCCGAAGCGGCGGCGGCGCACGAAACGCTCGATGGTCTCGAGCAGGTCGTCGGCCTCCAGCTCCTGGATGGCGAGCTCGGCGTCACGGGTCACGCGGAAGGGGTGCGCCTCGAGGACATCCATTCCCGGGAAGAGGGACTCGAGGTTGGCGGCCATGACCTGCTCGAGCCAGGTGAACCACAGCTGCGGTGCCTCGGCTGGTTCTGCGGCCGGCTCCGCCACCGCACCGGCCGGCGCGGGCACGGGCACCAGACGCGGGAGCGAGTTCGGCACCTTGACGCGGGCGAAGCGCTCCTCGCCGCTCTGGTCGCGGATCAGCACGGCAAGATTGTGGCTCATGTTTGAGATGTGAGGGAACGGCCGCCCGGGGTCAAAGGCGAGCGGCGTGAGCACCGGGAAGACCTGCTTGGCGAAGTACGCGTCGAGGGCCGCCTTCTGAGCGGCGTCGAGCGCGGCGTAGTCGACCATGTGGATGCCCGCGGCGTCGAGCTCCGGACGCAGCTCGCTGAAGCAGGCGCGCGCTTCTTTCATGAGATCCCAGGCGCGCTGCTGGACCAGGGGCAGGAGCTTCTGCGGCGTGTACCCGTCGGCCGAGGCCTCCACGACGCCGGCGTCGACCTGCTGGCGCAGACCGGCGAGGCGGACCATGAAGAACTCGCCGAGGATGGAGCCGAGGATGCCGACGAACTTCAGGCGCTCGAGCAGCGGGTTGTTGGAGTCACGCGCCTCGTTCACCACACGCTCGAAGAAGTCGAGTAGGCTGAGCTCGCGATTGATGTAGAGAGAGGTGTCGCGCAAGTCGGCGTCGGGCTTCTCGGCGGCGGGCGTGACGTCTGGGGAGAACTCCTCGTAGGCCGCCTCGGTACTGACTTTCACGGCCTTGCGGCCGTGGTACTCGTCGGCGCGCGATTGGTTGTCTGTGCCTCTGTCCGCGCCTCTGTCTGTGCCTCGCATGTAGCCCCTCCTTAACGGCCCGGCTCCCCGGATCCGGACCTGTGATAGTGGAAGGGGATTATATCCCGTGCATGTGAGCAGATGCACACGCGCGCGGCGGCCAGCGAGTCACCGAAGGGTGACTCGCCGGCCGCCCTGGAACCAGCGGGCTGTCAGCCCGCCATGTTCTCGACACGCTCGACGCCCGGCACGACGTTCTTCAGGTGCCGCTCCACGCCGTTTGCCAGCGTCAGTTGCGACATGGGGCAACCGGCACAGGCGCCCTGGAGGCGCACCTGAACCACGCCGTCGTCCGTCACGTCGACGAGCTCGATGTCGCCGCCGTCGGCCTGCAGGGCCGGGCGGATGTCACCAAGCGCCTTCTCGACCTGCTCCTTGATCTCAGCCATATGTTGTCACCTCCTCGCCGCTTGCGGGCGGCCGACAACACCAGGCGCGTATCGCCGGGATCCGGTCAAGGCCGCGAACGTCACAGACTGTAGCTCCTCGATGAGAAGCGTCTCGACACCGCTCCAGAACTCGTGGGTGTCGCACACATCGTCGCCGCACGGTTCTACCCGCTGACGACATCGGCAAAGCAAGATCGGGCCCTCTACCGCCTCGTACACGTCACGTACGGTGATGCGCCCGGCGGGGCGCGCCAGCATGACGCCGCCCTGCTGCCCGCGCTGGGTGCGTACCAGATCGGCGCGCGCCAGGTCCTGGACGACCTTGGCGAGGCGCGCGCTGGGGACGTGCTGCGCGGCGGCGATATCGCCGGTGTGCAGCACGGTACCGGGTTCGTGGCGAGCCAGCTCGTATACGGCGCGCACGGCGTAGTCGGCCTGAGTGGAGAGCTTCATGTGCTCTTTATACACGAAGTGGAAAAGAATGTCCAGTTTGGCCGCACGCGGCCTGTCGGCCCGCTCAGGCCTCGTCCCACGCCCAGACCAGGTTGCCGCGATGCGCAGCTTCGTAGACGGCGTCGAGCACGACATCCTCGCCGAGGAACGCCGCGGCCGGCAGATCGAGGTCGTTGCGGCCGGCGCCCGCCGCTTTCGCCGCGGCGACGGCTTCGTGCACCGTGCTGATGTAGCGCTCGTTGGCGTCGATGAGCGCCCTGCCCATCGCTGGGCCGTGGCTGGGCACGATGAGATCGACGGGCAGCTGCTTGAGCTGGCGCAGCGTGTGGATCCAGATGTCCTTGCCTTCGCGCTGGGTGAAGTTGGGCAACGGCCATTCGAGCGTGTCGCCGGCGAACAGCAGGCGGGCGCCGGCGAGGAAGACGACCAATGAGTCCTCGCTGTGCCCGGGCGTGTGGATGAGATGCACGGTCTCGGGCTCGTCGTGGTACGTGAGGCGATCGCCGAACGTGATGGTGGGCAGCGGCACGCCCTCCGGCGGCTGCAGGGGTACCGACTCGTTGGCGGTGCTGCCGTGCGCCTGGATCAGCCGCGGACAGGCGCGCTGGGCGACGAGATCTACGCCGGGGAAGGCGGCGTTGCCGTACACGTGGTCCCAGTGGTGATGCGTGTTCACGACTACAGTACGGCGTCCGCCGGCGCGCTCGGCGAGGAACTCGACCACCGGGCTCATGTCCTGCGGGCGCATGAGGGTGTCGATGACGAACGCCCGCGTGGGCGTAAGCGCCACCGCCGCGATCGTGGGGAAACCTCCGGCGTCCATGCGCTGGACCCAGATATCGGCGGTGAGCTGCTCCATGTCCCCTCCTGCTCCTCTTCGGGCGGGAACCGTGCCCGCCGCCGAGAGTCTTCCCCGTGGCGGCGGCTCTCAGTCGACCTGGCGGATGTGCTCGGAGGCCTCCGTGAGGAGCGCAAGTCCCGTGGCCGTGACCACCCAGGTGTTCTCGACGCCGATGGCCCCCAGACCGGGCAGCACGAACTTCGGTTCGAGGGCGAAGACCATGCCCTCGGCGAGCTCGAGATCGCTGGTCGTCAGCACCGGCAGCTCGTCGAGCTCGAGCCCCACTCCATGACCGATGAAGCGCACCTGCCCGGCGCCGTGGCCCATGAAGAACGCGGCAAGACCTTCGTCGGCCGCGGCGGACACGGCGACGTCGTAGAGGGCTCGGCAGGTGACGCCGGGCCGGGCCGCCGCGATCACGGCCGCCTCGATCCTCAAGGCGGCCTCGTAGGCGCGGCGCAGCTCGCCGGGCAGCTCGCCGAGCGCGAAGATGCGCGTGAAATCGGCGATGTAGCCCTCACGCACCGGCACGAAATCGAACACCACGTGGTCGCCGCGACGGATGGGCTTGAAGCTGACGCCCTGGGCGACCGCCGGGCTGAGACCGGTGCCGGCCAGCGGCGTGTCGAGATAGCTCGCCGCCGTACCGCTGACCCCCGTGAGCAGCTGGCCGTAGAACATCTCCTGGTTGAAGCCGCGCATACGGATGATGCCCTCGTGGCCCAGGCGTCGCGCCTCGGCCTCGACGAGGCCGGCGAAGGCGGCCTCGGTGAGACCCTCGCGCAGGATGCCGGGAATCAGATCGCAGACCTCGACGGCGATGGCCGCGGCGGCGCGGATGCGTTCGACCTCCCAGGCCGACTTGATGGCGCGCTGCCGCACGATGTCGCGGCCGACGTCCTCGAAGGCCGCCTCCGGAAAGCGCTTCTCGAGGCGCCGGTACTCGGTGACGGGCAGCACGTCGAGCTCGGCGCCGAGGCGGCGCGGCAAGGCGCCGTAACGGCTCGCGATCAGACCGGGAAGGTCGCGCGGGCTCGCCAGCTCGACGATGCCGGCCAGCGGCGTCTCGAGGCGCGCGCGCTCGGCGAGCTTGCGCACGAAGAGCGTCGCCTCTCCGGCCGCCGGTACGTAGAGGAACGAGCGCTGCACCGTGCCGCTGAAGTAATAGAGGTCGGCGTTCTGCACGATGAGCGCCGCCTCGAGGCCGCGGGCCACGAGGCCGGCCTGCAGGCCGGCCAGCCGGCCCGCCACTTCGGCGGCCGGGACGAGCGTAGCGCGCGGCTCCACGAGCGGCGGCTGGGGCACGGCGCGGTCGCGGGCGCAGCTCACGCCAGCGGGAAGTTGGCGGTGCGCCACACGACGGCCACCACGAGGATGGCCACGATGGCGGCCAGCAGAGCGATGTCGCGGGGCCCGAACGGCGCCCGCAGGTCGCGCTGCCCGAACCAGGTGAGCGCCTCCACGGCAAGCACGCCGCCGATGAGGCCGCCCACGTGGCCCTGCCAGGAGATCCCGGGCACGACGAACGTGATCACCAGGTTGATGAGGATCACCGTGCCCATGCTGCTGAGGGCGCGTCCCACAGCGCTGTTGCGGTTGTGGAGGCTGTACGTGAACAAGGCGCCGAAGATGCCGAAGATGGCCGTCGAGGCGCCGATGGTCACCGAGATGGGAGCAGCCAGCAGGTAGACGGCGACGTTGCCGGCGACCCCGGCGACGAGGTAGATGGCGAGGTACTTGCCCTTGCCGGCGATCATCTCGAGGTACGACCCGCCGATGTAGAGCGCGTACATGTTGAAGGCGACGTGCAGCAGGCCGCCATGGAGCCACATGGCCGTGAACAGGCGCCAGTACTCGTGTTTCACGGCCACGTAGGCCGGGACCAGCGCACCCATGTCGACCAGCATCCTCGTCGAGCCTCCGCCCATGGCGCCCACGGCGCCGAACAGAAGCTCGGCGAGGAACAGCGCCACATTGATACCGATGAGGACCTTGGTCACCGGCGCCCCGCCGGACATGACACCGCCGGCGGCGCCCCAGCGCGAGCGGATCTGGCCGCGCGTGACGACCTTGGCGCGGGAGCCGCGCGCATTCTGCTCCTTGACGCACTCGGGGCAGCGGAAGCCGACGGGCGCCTCGATCATGCACTCGTGGCAGATGGGGCGCCCGCAGTTGGAGCACGACACGCCCGTCTCGCGTTGCGGGTGACGGTAGCAGTGCTTGACCTCGAGGTCGTTGGGCAGGCGCCTC
>JAPLCL010000169.1 GCA_026392265.1 Actinomycetota bacterium | reverse complement strand
CTGGATCCCAACGAGTTCGGCGGCGCCATTCTCGTCGGGGTGAGCGCGCCGGTCATCATCGCCCACGGCAGTTCGACCGCCCGCGGCATCGCCCAGGCGGTGCGTATGGGCCGGCGAGCGGTCGTGAGCGAGCTCCTGCCGAGCATCGCGGCGGAGCTTGGGGCGCACGCCCCCACAGTGTAGACTCAGCCAAACTTCACCGGAGGTTCGTCCATGACCCGCGAAGAGGTGTTCGAGCACGTCAAGGGGATCCTCGTCGAGACCCTCAGCGTCGATGAAGACAAGGTCACCCTGGAAGCCCGTTTCCAGGAAGATCTCGAGACCGATTCCCTCGACCTGGTCGAGCTCGTGATGACCATGGAAGAGAAGTTCGGCATCAAGATCAGCGACGAAGAGGCCGCCCAGATCAAGACCGTCGGAGACGCGGTCGACTTCGTGATGAAGACGGCTAACGCGTAGTCAAGGCCGGTTCGCGCGTGAATGACGAGGGGAGGCCTCCCGCTGCGGGGGCGTCCCCTCGTCGCCGTATGAGGGTTACCGTGACATACCGACTTCTATCACTGGCGGAACAGCTGGACAGTGCCACTATGCGGCAGGTCTTCACCCACACCTCGTGGGCTGCCGAGCGCGTCGACTCGTACGAGCGTCTTGAGTTCCTCGGCGACAGCGTGCTGAGTCTTTGCATCACCACCGAGCTGTACCGGCGCTTCCCCGACTTCGCCGAGGGGCACCTGGCGCGGCTGCGCGCCTACATCGTGAGCCGCGCCACGTGCGCCCGGGTGGCCGCCAGACTGGGCCTCGGCAAGCTCCTTCGCGAACAGGCGGGCCTGGGCAAGGAGGCCGGCGACGCGCTGCAGCTGCAGAACAACGAGAACGTGCTCGCCGACCTCACCGAGGCCCTCATCGGGGCCGTGTACGTCACTTTCGGCTTCGAGGCTGTGCGCCCGGCGGTGGTCGAGGTCTTCGAGGAGCACATCCTCTACGCCGAGAGCAGCTACATCGACCACAAGACCGAGCTGCAGGAGCACCTCGCGCGCAGCTCACAGGCGGTGCACTACAAGGTGCTCGGGTACAGTGGTCCGCCGCACAATCGCGAGTTCGAGATCGAGGCCTGCGTCGACGGTGAGGTGCTGGGCCACGGTTTCGGCACCAGCAAAAAGCGCGCCGAACAGGAGGCCGCGGCCGAAGCGCTGCACGAGCTGCAGACGCGCGCTCGGCGCACGTCCCGGCGCGCGCGGCTGCGGGGGCGGCGCGCGCGGCCTCAGGCCGCCGAGGGCGCCGCCGCCGCAGACGTTGCGCTCGCCGCTGAGGGCGTCGCCGTCGACGCCCCGGCCGAGGTCGACTGAGCGTGTATCTCAAGGCGCTGCGTCTCAAGGGCTTCAAGTCGTTTCCCAAGCAGACAGTGCTGCTCTTCGAGCCGGGCGTCGGCGTCATCATCGGCCCCAACGGCAGCGGCAAGAGCAACATCGCCGACGCTGTCGTGTGGGCGCTCGGCGAGCAAAGCCCGAGCACGGTGCGCGGCTCCTCCATGCAGGATGTCATCTTCGCCGGCAGCGACGGGCGCCGCGCGGGCGGCAGCGCCGAAGTGGAGCTCACCTTCGACAACGCCGACGGCATGCTGCCGCTGCCCACCGCCGAGGTGAGCGTGATGCGGCGCGTCGCGCGCGACGGGTCGTCCCAGTACTTCATCAACCAGTCCGGCTGCCGACTCACGGACGTGGTGGAGCTCATGGCACAGGTCGGTCTGGGCAAGGAGCTCCACTCGATCATCGGCCAGGGGAAGGTCGAATCTTTCTTGGCAGGCAAGCCGGAGGACCGGCGCAACCAGATCGAAGAGGCCGCCGGCCTGGGCACCTACAAGCGCCGGCGGGAGCGCGCCGAGCTCAAGCTGCGCGAAGTGCGCCGCAATCTCGAGCGCGCCGATCTTCTGGAGCGCGAGGTGGGGGCGCAGCTCGCACCGCTGCGCCGCCAGGCCAGCGCCGCCGAGCAGCTGCGCAGCGTCGAGTCCGACCTTGCGGAGACGCGTGGCCGGCTGCTGACCGGCGAGGTCGCTGCCGTGGACGTCGAGCTGTCGGCGCGTCACGACGAGCTCGCCGGGTTGCGGGATGAGGGTGCTCGCTGCGGGCAGGGCCTCGAGGCGGTCGCCGAGGCCCGCGCCGGCGAGGAAGAGGCGTTCGCGCGGCGCCTGGCGGAGCGCGAGCGACGCGCCAAGCGCCTGCTGCGCGCCCGCGTGCTTGACGGGCGCCTTGAGAGCGGCCGCCGGCTCACCGAGCAACGTCGGCGCCTCCTGGAAGAGGTGGAGCGTGCCTCGGCCGAGGAGCGCGAGCGCCTGCTCGGCGAATTGGCGGGGCGCCCCGAAGAGGCAGAAGAGGATCGCTGGCCGCAGGAAGAGAGGCGCCTCGCCGAGGCGCTCGAGACGGCGGAGGTGACCTACGCCGAGGTCGCCGGGCGGCTGGGAGCCGCCCGGGAGCTGCTCGGCGAGCGCCGCACGCGCTTCAGCCGCCTCACTCTCGAGCGCGAGAGCGCGCTGACCACGGCGGCGCGCCTGGATCGCCGGCAGGAGGCTCTGGCCGGCGAGGAGGCGCGCCTCGCGTCGCACTGTGAGGCCTTAGTGGCCGAGGCCGAGACCAAGACCGGCGACGAAAAGACGGCGCTCGAGGCAGAGGCGGTGGCGCACGCCGCGCTGCACGACGCCGGCGCCGCCGCGGAGGCTGCGGAGACCGCGGCCGCCGTAGCGGGACGCGCTGCGTCCGCTGCCGAGGAACGGCACAGAGCTCTGCTCGCGGAACGCCGTGCCCTGGAGGCGGAAGTCGACCACCTGAACGCCGCGTTGCGCGACCTGCAGGATGTGGGCGCGGACGTGCTCCAGGTGGCCGGCGCCTATCCCGGGACCGTCTCGCTGGCCGGAGCCATCAGCTGCGAGGCGGGCTACGAGCGCGCTCTGGCGGCGGCGCTGGCGCAGGTCTCGGGGGCCCTGGCGGTGCCGCGGAGTGTGGACCACTGGTCGCTCCTGAGTGCCCTCAAGGACGCCGGAGTAGGGCTTGTGCGCCTCGTTGTACCGCTGGCCAGGCCGCGACCCGCGGTGGCGTTCCCCGGCGCGGCCCCCCTCATCGACAAGGTGAGCCTGGAGGGGCACGACGAGCTCGAGAGCGCGCTGGCGGACGTGGTCATCGTGGACGATCTGCACGCCGTGCCGGACGGGTTCACGGGTCTGGCCGTGACCCGCGACGGGGAGTTCTGCCGTCCGAGCTCCGGCTACATGGGCCTTGCCAGCGGCGTGCCGGCGGCGCTGCTCCTTGAGCGCCGCGCCGCCCTCGAAGGCCTGAGCGAGAAGCTCGATGCCGTGCGCTCCGGAGAGGTGCGAGAGGAAGCTGCGCTGGCGATCGCCGCGCGCGCGCAGAAGGCCGCGCGAGAGGCGGCGGACGAGCGCTCGGCGGCAGAACGCGAGGCGCGCATCGCTGCCGAGACCGCCGAGCGCGATCTCAAGGCGCTGCGCGCCCGCGCCCGTGACCTCGAGGAGGTGATAGCCCGCGACCGCAGGGCGCTCGAGGGTCTGGCGGTCGAGCGCGCCGCGGCGAGCGCCGTGAGCGAGGCCGCCGCCGAGGCCGCCGCGACAGCGCTGCTTCAGACCGCACAGCTTCGCCCCGAGGCGGAAGCCGCGGAGGCGGGGCTCACAGCGTTGGAAAGCGAACACGCCGAGACGCTGTCACTGGTGACGCGGCGCCGCGTCGAGCTGGAGGAGAGGCGCGCGGCGGCGCAGCGCGCCGCGGCGCAGCGCGAAGCAGCACGGAGCCGTGCCGCCGCGGGACGCGCGCGGCTGAAGGAGCTTGAACGCCGCCTCAGGGAGCTGCCCGAGGTGCGAGAGATCTGCGAGGCGCTCTCCACGCGGGTCGCGGGCCTGAGCGGGCACGCCAGGGCGCTCATCCAGCGCCTCGATCCGGGCGAGGAGGCAGACGCGTCGCTGGACCGCGGCCAGCTTCGCGCATTGGCCGAGCGGGAGGCCGGCCTGCGCCGCGACCTGGCCGACCTCGGCGAGCGGCGCACGGGGGTCCAGGTGGCGCTGGCGCGCCTCGAGGACCGTCGCGCCGAGCTCGCCGCGGCCCTCGACGAGGTCAGCGAGCAGCTTGATCAGGCGGGGTTCGCCGCCCCTGCGGACGACGACGAGGCGCGGCAGCTGCGCGAGCGCCTCGAGCGGCTCAGCCGGCGCCGCGAGCGTATCGGGCCCGTGAACCCCCTCGCCGAGGCGGAGTGTGCCGCGCTCGGCGAGCGCGCCGCCTTCTTGCGCGAACAGCGGCGCGACCTCGAGAAGTCCGTCGACGAGCTCGGCGCCCTCATCAAGGAGCTCAGCGCCCAGATCGACGCGGAGTTTGCCGGGACCTTTGCCGCCGTGCAGGAGCAGTTTGAGCACATGGTGGCTGTGTTGTTCCCCGGCGGGCGCGGCTCGCTACGGCTCGCCGAGCCCAGCGAGGACGACCCGGGCGGCGTCAGCGTGCAGGTCAAGCCGGCGAAGAAGCTCGGCAAGAAGCTGCAGCTGCTGTCCGGCGGCGAGCGCGCCCTCGTGGCGATCGCCTTTCTCATGGCGCTCGTGCTGGCGCGGCCGTGCCCCTTCTATATCCTCGATGAGATCGAGGCGGCGCTGGACGACGTGAACATCGGCCGCCTCGTGAAACTGCTGCGCGACTACCGTGAACGCACCCAGTTCATCATGATCACTCACCAGAAGCGCACCATGGAGGCCGCCGACGTGCTCTACGGCGTGACGATGGGCCCTGACGGGGGCTCGCAGGTCGTGAGCGCGCGCATGGCTCAGGAGGAGATCGAGCGCGAGGAGCGCGCCAAGGGTAAGGCCGGGGAGCCTCCGGCCGCCGGCCCGACAAGCTAGAGGAGCTGCACGTGGAGTGGCATGAAGTCTTCAAGGGCGTGGCCGTGGACGATGTCCCGGTGGCGGTGTTCGAGGAGGAGGAACGCGAACGGAGGGGCCTCTTCGGGCGCCTGCGCAAGAACCTCGGCAAGGCGCGCGCCGTGGTCGCCGACCAGCTCAAGGCGGCCATGTACGTGGGCGTCGACTGGAGGCTCTACGAGCAGGTGGAAGAGCTGCTGATCGCCGCCGACGTGGGCGTGGACGGCACGGTCAAGGTGGTCGATGCGCTCGAGCAGCGCTGCACCGCGAAGAAGATCGAGACGCGCGAGCCGTTCATGGACGAGCTTGCCGACGTGATCGCCGGCGTGCTCAAGCCGGACGACCCCGAGTCGCAGAGGATCGACGTCACGGCGCAGCCCACCGTGATCCTCATGGTCGGCGTCAACGGCACGGGAAAGACGACGACCATCGGCAAGCTCGCCTGGCGGCTCAAGGAGATGGGCAAGACGCCGCTCATGGTGGCCGGCGACACGTTCCGCGCCGCCGCTGTGGAGCAGCTCAGCGAGTGGGCGAAGCGCGTCGGCTGCGAGATCGTGAAGCAGGCCGAGGGCGGCGATCCTGCCGCCGTCGTGTACGACGGCGTGGCCGCCGCCCGCTCGCGCGGCGCCGACGTGGTGCTCATCGACACGGCCGGGCGCCTGCACACCCAGGTCAACCTGATGCGCGAGCTCGAGAAGGTGCGCCGGGTCATCGAAAAGCAGTTGCCCGGCGCCCCCCACGAGACGTTGCTCGTGCTCGACGCCACGACGGGCCAGAACGGCCTGCGCCAGGCGAGCGAGTTCCAGAGGGCAGTAGACGTCACCGGCGTGGTACTCACCAAGCTCGACGGCACCGCCAAGGGCGGCATCGTCGTGGCGATCCACGAGACGCTCGGCATCCCCATCAAGCTCATAGGCATCGGCGAGCAGCTCGAGGACCTGCGCCCCTTCGAGCCCGACGTCTTCGCGCGCGCCATCTTCGGCGGCGACCACGAGTCCTCGTAGGCTCCGGGCCGTGGCACTGGGCGCGCACGAGGTGACCGGACGGCGATGACGTTGCCGCGATGACGTTGCCGCTGCACACCGAGCGCCTCATCGTGCGCGAGTTCACGGCCGCCGACCTCGACGCGCTGGCGATGGTCTTCGCCGACCCGGCCGTGCTCTGGTGGGAGCCGGCGCCGTACACGCGCGAGCAGACTCGGAGCTGGCTCGAGGTGACCTTGGAGCGCTATCGGGACGACGGCTGCGCCGAATACGCCGTGGTCGTCGCGTTCACCGGCGACCTCATCGGCGACTGCGGCCCCACCTACCGTGAGGTCGAGGGCCGGCGACTTCCCGAGCTGGGCTGGGACCTGCGCAGCGACGCGTGGGGTCACGGCTACGCCACAGAGGCCGCGCGCGGCGTGCTGTCGCACGCCGCGGAGCTCGGCCTCACCCGCGTGTACTCGCTGATCGCGCCCCAGAACGAGCGCTCGCGGGGAGTGGCCCGACGTCTCGGCATGATCTTGGAGCGCGATGTGCTGTGGAGCGGCGGACCGCACGAGCTCTGGGCGCTCGATCTCCGCTGAGCGCTCCCGACGCGGCGCTTCGCTGACGAGTCCGGATCAACCGCTTCCCACAGTCACGCGGTTCTTGAGAGCTCCGCCTGCCGTGCGCTGCGTTCGCCGGGTGCTAGGCTAGGCGGGCAGGGATAGTCTTACGCCCAGGAGGCATCGGGTGTCAGAGGTGGGTCATGGTCGGCCGGCGCCAACGGTCTGGGTGGCTCTCGCAGCCCTGCTGCTCGCGCTTGCCGCCGGGTCGTGGCTGGCGTTCTCTCCGGGTTCCTACCAGGTAGTCTCCGTCACGGCATCGTCGAGTGGAGAGGTGGTACAGCGCAGCGAGCAGACGTCACTCCTCGCCGAGAACGGGATGTGGGCGCTTGGCCTCCTGGCCATACCGGTCGTCCTGACGGGGCTCGGGGTGTTCGGCGCGGTCAGAAGCCATCGCTTCCTGCTGTGGAGCGTTGCCGTGGTGCTTCTCGTCTTCAGCGTCATCTCAGGGATGACCATAGGTCTGTTCTACCTGCCTGCGGCCATCACACTTCTGGTGGCAGCCGCTCTGTGCAACTCGTCGCGAACCCCACGTCGAGCTTGAGGGCAGGGCTCCCTCGCGTACTTGCGCTCCGCCGCGAAGACGCTGGGGAGACCCCCGCGGTGCCGCGGGCCGTGGCCGTCAGACGTCCGGCGCGATCAGCTCCACGGTGGGGAAGTAGGTGCGGTAGCTCGCGGCGTCGCGGGTGAGCAGCGACATGCCGGTGACCGCCGCGTGGGCGCCGATGTAGAAGTCCGGCAGCGGCGAACGTAGCGTACCGCCGGCTCTCCGATACTGCTCAAACGCTTTGCCCGCCAGGAACGCCGCCGACCACGGTACGTGCTCGCGCTCCAAGTCGGCGGCGTCGATCATCTGCTCGAGTGCCTCGACCGACTCGTAGCGTACCGCCAACTCCGCGTAGACCGGAGTGTCGATGACGAGTCGGGCATGGTCGCTGCAGGCGCAGAAAGCGTCTCCGGACCAGTCTGCCCATTCTGGGTCGTCGGTCAGGAGGTCGACGAGCACGTTGGTGTCCACGAGCACCCGTGACGACATCAGTCGTCGCCGCGAGTCAGGCGCATCAACTCATCGGTGGTCAGGCCGCTTTTGAGGCTGCCTCGGTACCGG
>JAPLCL010000013.1 GCA_026392265.1 Actinomycetota bacterium | reverse complement strand
CAGGACGCGCAGCCCGGCCCCCGCGAACAGGGCTTTGCCCTGATGCTCGAGCAGATCCACCGGCCTACGCCTCGGCGGCGAGGCGGCGCCCCAGCCGAAAGGCCTCGACGTTCAGCTCGCGGAAGCGCTCGGGCACGCGGCTGACGACGGCCGCCTCGGCGGCCTCGGCCGGCACCATGCCGGTGATCTCCACCAGCGCCCCCACGGCGACGATGTTGGCGACCACGGTCTTCTTGAGGTGCTCGGCGGCGGCCCGCGTGAACGGGATGCCACGCAGGTCGCGACCCTGCAGGCTGTCGTCGGGCTCGACGAGCCCGGAGTCGTAGACGAGCAGGCCACCGGAGCGTGTGTCCCTGGCGTATTTCTCGTAGGCCTCCTGCGACAGACAGAGGCTCACGTCGGGCGTATCCACCTCGGGATAGTCGATCTCCTCGTCGGCGATGATGGCTTCGGCCTTGGAGGCGCCGCCGCGCGCCGCCGGCCCGTAGCTCTGCGTCTGCACCACGTTCTTGCCCAGGGCGGTGGCCGCCTCGGCGACGATCGCCGCCGCCAGCAGGATGCCCTGGCCGCCCGAGCCGGAGAAACGGATCTCGAGGCGAGACGCGCCGCCGTTGGTCTCAGCCATTGCGAGCCTCCTGTGCCTCTGCCCTCACACGGGCCAGCGACGTGACGAACTCGGCGCGTTCGCTGTGATGCAGCAAGCCGACGGGGTACTGGTCGCGCAGGCGCGACTCGCCCTCCTCGAACTTGCTGGCCGGCACGGCGTGCTTCTTCTGGCCCTTGAGGAACTCCGCGGGGTCGGCGGTCAGGTTGAAGCGCCCGTAGTACACGGGGCAGGCGGCCATCGCCTCGACCGCGGCGAAGCCCTTGTGGGCGATGCCGCCGGCGATGACGTCGACGAGCTGCCGGTAGCCCCAGGCGGTGGCGCGGGCGACGTAGGTCGCCCCCGCGGCGTGAGCCAGTTCGGAGAGGTCGAAGGCGGCCTCCACGTTACCGCGCAAGCTCGTCGTGGACTTGTCGCCGGTGTGCGTGGTGGGGCTCATCTGTCCACCGGTCATGCCGTAGATCGAGTTGTTGAAGATCAGCGCGGTGAGGTCGATATTGCGCCGCGCCGCGTGGATGAAATGGTTGCCGCCGATCGCCGAGCAGTCGCCGTCGCCCATGGCAACGATGACGTTCAGAGACGGGTCGGCGACCTTGACCCCCGTCGCCACGGCGAGGGCGCGGCCGTGCGCGGCGTGAACGGTGGAGTACTCGAGGTACTGGGCGATGCGGCCGCTGCACCCGATGCCGGCCACGATCACGACCTTCTCCGGGTCAAGCTTGAGACCGAGGATGGCGTCGATGAGGGCGCGCGTGATGGTGCCGTTGGAGCATCCGGGGCACCAGATCGTCTTCGGGGTGCGCAGCCAGGGGACGATCTCGCTGGTCTTGTGAGGCGTGATCCGCGGCAGCTTGTAGTCGCCTTCAGGCGGGCTCTCGAGCAGCTGTTCGTCGACAAGGGCGCTCATGACTTCCCCCAATCGTGGTAGTAGAACTCAGCCTTCACGAGCTCCTCGATCTGCGCCGGGGTGATCAGCTTGCCGTCGACGCGCCCGAAGTCGACGACCTTGGTGCGCCCTGACACCGCGGCCTGCACTTCCCAGCTCATCTGCTTGAGGTTCATCTCGGGGACGATGACGGTGCGCACCTGCTCGGCCATGCGGTCGACGGCCAGCGTCGGGAAGGGCCACAGGGTTATGGGCCGCACCAGGCCCACGGGCACGCCCCTGGCGCGCGCCCACTTGACCACGGCCTTGGCCGAGCGCGCCACGGAGCCGTAGGCGAAGATGGCCACCTCGGCGTCCTTCATCTCATACTCCTCGACGCGCGCGATGGAGTCGCGGTGATGGTAGATCTTCTCGCGCAGGTAGCGCCCCAGGTCGCCGGCGACCTGGGGGTCGCCGGTCTCGGGGGCCCCGCTCCTGCGGTTGTACACCAGGCCCGTGACGTGCACACGGAACGGCGAACCCAGCGGCGGCCGCGGGAGGATGTTGTCGAGGTCGCTCATCACGGTGTCGTACTCTTCGGGGGCACAGTCGGGAGTGCCGCGCTCGGCGATGCGCAGGCTCCCCGGCTCGGGCAGCGTGACGGCCTCGCGCATGTGGCCGATGAGCGCGTCGCTGAGCACGATGACCGGGGTGCGATACTGCTCGGACAAGTTGAAAGCCTCGATGGTGAGCGTGAAGCACTCCTCCACGCTGCTCGGCACGAGGGCGATCACCGAGTGCTCGCCGTGCGTGCCCCACCGGGCCTGCATCACGTCGCCCTGGCTGGGCTCGGTGGGCAGGCCTGTGGAGGGCCCGCCGCGCATCACGTCGACGATGACGCAGGGGATCTGCGCCATCTCGGCGAAGCCGATCATCTCCTGCATGAGGCTGAAGCCGGGACCCGAGGTCGCGGTGAGCGCCTTCAGCCCGGCGAGCGAGGCGCCGCAGACCGCGGAGATGCTGGCGATCTCATCCTCCATCTGGATGAACGAGCCGCCGACCTCCGGCATGCGGCGGGCAAGCGTCTCGGCGATCTCCGTAGAAGGCGTGATGGGGTAGCCGGCAAAGAATCGCGCGCCGGCGGCGATGGCACCTTCGGCGACGGCCTCGTTACCCTGCATGAGTATCGGTGCTATGGACATGTCAGTCATCCCCCCCGCCGTGGACGCCGCACTCGCTGCCGGTCACGGGGCGTTCGTCGTGGTCCGGTCGAGCGGCAAGCGCCGCCTTCACCCTGTCGCTGGCGGCCTCGGCGATCGCCTCCGGCGTCGCCGCCGCGCCCTGCGCCGGCTTCTTGCGAGCGCGACGCTGCACTTCGATGGCGAAGTCGGGGCAGTGGATCTCACACAGCAGGCAGGACGTGCAATCCTCCGCTCGCGCGACGATGGGGTACCCCAGCTTGTCGCGGTCGAACACGTCCTCGGGGCAGAGCTCGATACAGATGCCGCAGACTTTGCAGAGCTCGAGGTCCAGCGCGACTTGGGCGAGAGACTCCCCGTCGGGCGCCGCCCTGTCCTCTGTGGCGTTCATCATCATCCTCCGTGTCGTTCGTCACCGGCGGCACTCTTCCGGTCGGCTGAGGGGTTGATTCTACGCTGCGTGAGACCTCAGCCGCAGCGGGCGCGACCGAGTACGCCGCCGTGGGCTAGGGGAGAAGTGCGCACATCGCCGCGAGATCGGCCCGCAGGCACGCGTCGCGCTATCCGGTCACCATCGGCAGATCGATGCCGCTCTCACGGGCCTTCTCGATGGCCTCCGGGTAGCCGGCGTCGGCGTGACGCATCACGCCGGTGCCCGGGTCGCTGGTGAGCACGCGCTGGAGGCGAGCGGCCATCATATCGGTGCCGTCGGCCACCACGACCATGCCGGCGTGCAGGCTCTTGCCGATGCCCACGCCGCCGCCGTGGTGGAAGCTCACCCACGACGCGCCCGCGGCCGTGTTCACGAGAGCGTTGAGGATGGGCCAGTCGGCGATCGCGTCGCTGCCGTCGCGCATGCTCTCGGTCTCGCGGTAGGGGCTGGCGACCGAGCCCGAATCCAGGTGGTCGCGGCCGATGACCAGCGGCGCCTTGACCTTGCCGCTGCGCACCAGGTCGTTGAAGATCTGCCCGGCTTTGGCGCGCTCGCCGTACTCGAGCCAGCAGATGCGGCAGGGCAGGCCCTGGAAGTGGACCTTCTCGGCAGCCATCTTGAGCCAGCGCGTGACCATCTCGTTGTCGGGGAACGCCTCGAGCAGGGCGGCGTCGGTGACGGCGATGTCGGCCGGGTCGCCGCTGAGCGCCGCCCAGCGGAAGGGGCCGTTGCCGCGGCAGAACAGCGGACGGAGATACAGCGGCACGAAGCCCTCAAAGGCGAAGGCGTCGGCGTAGCCGGCCTCCTTCGCCACCCCGCGGATGTTGTTGCCGTAGTCGAACACGTGGGCGCCGGCCTTCTGCAACGCGACCATCGCCGCCACATGGACGACGATACTGGCGACCGCGCGACGCACGTACTCCTGCGGATCGGCGGCGCGCAGCCGGAGCGCCTCGTCGAGACTCATGCCGTTGGGCACGTAGCCGTTGAGTGTGTCGTGCGCCGAGGTCTGATCGGTGACGAGGTCGGGGGTGAAGCCGCGGCGCACCAGCTCTGGGTAGACGTCGGCGGCATTGCCGAGGAGCGCGATGGACAGCGGCTTCTTCGCCTTCATGGCCTCGTCGGCGATGCGCAGCGCGTCATCCAGTGACTCCGCCGCCACGTCGACGTAGGCGGTCTCGAGGCGGCGCTCGATGCGGTGTGGGTCGACCTCGACGCACAGTGCGACGCCACCGGCCATGGTCACGGCGAGCGGCTGGGCGCCACCCATGCCGCCGAGGCCGGCGGTCAACACGAGCCGACCGGCAAGGTCGGCGCCGTAGTGCTTCTGGCCGGCGGCCGCAAAGGTCTGGTAGGTACCCTGGAGGATGCCCTGCGTGCCGATGTAGATCCACGATCCGGCCGTCATCTGCCCGTACATGGTCAGGCCAAGGGCGTCGAGGCGACGGAACTCGTCCCAGTTCGCCCAGTCGGGCACCAGGTTGGCGTTGGCGATGAGCACGCGGGGCGCCTCGGCATGGGTCGTGAAGACGCCCACCGGCTTGCCGCTCGCGACGAGCAGCGTCTCGTCGTCACCGAGGCGGCGCAACGTCGCAGTGATCGCGTCGAACGCCTCCCAGCTGCGCGCCGCTTTGTCGGCGCCGCCGTAGACGATGAGCTCGTCCGGAGCCTCGGCAACCTCGGGGTCGAGGTTGTTGTGGAGCATGCGCAGGGCGGCCTCCTGCTGCCAGCCCTTGCAACTGATCTCCGTGCCACGAGGGGCATGGACCACCCTTGCGCCGCGTGGGGCGCCGCTACGCTGCGTCTGGTCCTCAGCGGACATCGTCTCTCCTTCGATCTTGCTCGTGGTGGCGCTCAGGCCACGATGCTCTTGCAGAGGACCACGGCGCCGGGGGCGTCGGAGGCGTAGCCGTCGGCGGCGATCTCGTCGGCGTAGGCCTGAGTCAGCGGCGCGCCGCCGACGATCGCCTTGGTGGCAAGCCCGGACGCGCGCAGCTGCTCGACCGTGGTCTTCATGTGAGGCATCGTGGTGACGAGCAGCGCCGACATACCGATGACATCGGCCCGGTGCTCCTTGGCAGCCGCCACAAAGCCCTCGGGGGCGACGTCGTTGCCGAGGTCGATGACCGTGAAGCCGGCGCCCTCGAGCATGAGCACGACGAGGTTCTTGCCGATGTCGTGCAGGTCGCCCTTCACGGCGCCCATGACGACGGTGCCCTTGCCGCCGGCGGAGCCGGCGACCAGCAGGGGCTTCAGTAGTGCGAGACCGTCCTGCATGGCCTCGGCGCTCACGAGCATCTCGGGGATGAACAGCTCGCCGGCGCTGAACTGCGCGCCCACGACGTCCATCGCCGCGATGAGGCCGTTGTCGAGGATGTCGGCCGCCTCCTTGCCTTCGTCGAGGTGCTGCTGGACGAGGCGCACGGTCTCCTCCTCGTCCCCAGCGATCACTGCCTGCTGCAAGCTGTCAAACGCCATCGTTCCTCCAGAGTGTCAGGGGTACCGGGAAGCTGCCGGCCCTCAGCCGGCCAGGGCCTTGTCGGCCGCCTTGACGACGTTGTCCATGTCGCGCTTCACGTCGTCGGGAAGCGACAGCGGCTCGAGGCCCTTCTTCAGCTCTCTGTAGAGCTCGGTGGCGCGGGTCTGCAGGTCCTTGCGGCCGGCGGCGATCCAGTTGTCCAGCACGTCGGGGACGAACAGGTCGGGGCGGATCATCTCGCGGCAGTGCCGCAGGGTGTGCTTGCGGCGCAGGTAGTGCCCGCCGGCGCCGGCGCCGATGATCTCGTCCACCGCCAGCGTCTCGTCGTCGACCTGCACGCCGGCCACGGTGCGCTGGATCACGGCGAACAGGCGATCGTCGATGATGAGCTCGACCGGGCTTGCCAGCGTCGAGCCGCCCAGGCGACCGGCGCCGTAGAGGATGTCCGCGCCCGCCATCGAGAGGATCGTGGGCTGGAGCGTCTTCTCGGCGGCCGTCTGGCCGTCGGGGAGGTAGGAATCAGCCATCAGCGAGAAGGTCTCCACCGGGACGTTGAAGGCCGCCTTGCAGAACTGGGCGGTCGCCGCGCGGGTGAGGATCGTCTCGCTGCTGGCGAGCAGCGCGTTGCCCGTGCCGAGGTCCATCGTCGTGTTGAAGACGGTGGCCACGAAGGGCAGGCCGGGCTTGAACATCTGCGACATGACGAGGAAGGCGAGGAGCTCGACGGCCTGCAGGAGGACCGTGCCGGCGATCGTCCCGGGGGCCGTGGCCCCGAGCACGGGCAGCGAGTTCGCGGCCACGGGGATGTCGTACTCCGCGGCGCCGGCCAGCTGCGCCATGTCCATGTCCTTGAACACCAGCGGACTCAGCGACGTGGGGTTGATGAGCAGCAGCGGCCGCTTGCGCAGCGCTTCGGCGCTGCCGGCGCGCGCCAGCATGAGGTCGAAGAGATACGGCACGCTCTCGTAGCAGTAGGCCAGCAGCATCAGGGGCTTGGAGGTGTTCTGCAGCTGCACGTTGAGCCCGTGCACGTCCGCAGTCGCCGGCGGCGCATCCATGGGTGTCTGGATGGCGCACACGTGGATGTTGGGGAGCTGCTCCACGAGCTGGCACCACTCGGCAAAGCGCTCGTGGGTGTTGTCGATGTAGTCGCCGGAGTCGGGGTCGAGGTAGCGCATCGTCTGCACGCACGTCGTGGAATAGAACTTGCCCGATGGATCCGGCACCGTGAAGTCGTGCTTCTCGTCGGCGCCCCGGACGGTCACCGTCGGGGGCACGCTCTTGAGCGCGGTCTCGATGTTCTCCCGGGAGAAGCGGACCATCCTGGTCGCGCGATCCACGTGCGCGCCCGCCGCGGCAAGCCGCTCGAGTGCTTCCTCGTGGTCGACCTTGACGCCGTGGGCGGCGAGGATGTGCACGGTCTTCTCGAAGATGGAGTCGATGTCCTCTTGACTGAGCAGTTCGACACGGAGGGTTTTCGCCATCGGTGTTCTCCTTCGCTGAGTACGCTTCGTGGTCGTGGGCGGCGCGGTCGACGGAGTGCGGCTTGGCCG
>JAPLCL010000107.1 GCA_026392265.1 Actinomycetota bacterium | reverse complement strand
CCGAACACGGTGGCGCCGGCCTGCTGCACCACCTTGAGCTGGCCGGCCGGCCTGAGCCCGGCGAGGCGCGTGCCGCGGTACTCGAGCCGCCCGTGCGTGCCGAGCACGAGCTCGCCCGACATGCCGACCATGATGCCCATGTCCGGATGGGCCGCGCGCAGGCGCTCGACGGCGAGCAGCGTCGCGAGAAAGTCGGCGTCGCCGCCGGCGCCGGCGGTGTCGAAGTTGAGGCCGTCGGCGCCGGCCTCCCACAGAGCCGTCGCGACGTACACCATGTCCTCGACGGCCAGTTCGAGCGCGGCTTCCTGTGCCTCCCGGGCGTCGTCGATGCGCATCTGAGGCAGCAACTCCGACCAGTTGCCGCAGGGTCCGTCGGGGGCGGAGTAGCGCCCCAGATCCGGCTGGGCACCGTAGTGGACAGGGATCGTGAGGCGCTCCTGCGCCTCCTTCATGGCCTGCTGCTCGACGCCGACGACGGTCTTGACCGCTTTGTACGAGTAGTCGACGTGGTAGAGCTCGCACGTATCCGCGGCAAGGCACTGCTCGTACTGAAGCAGGGCGTTCACGCGGCTGCCCTGCTGCGGCGTGCCGCTGCCGTCGAAGCTGAGGACGACTTCGTCCCCTATGTCGACGGCGCTGAAGCGCGCCGCGCTGGCGAAGATGTCGAGGAGGTGCTCCAGCTCGTGCGTCTCGAGCGGCGGCAGTTTGGCCCTGGCGGCCGCCGCCTGCGTGCCTTCTTCGAGCTCGGCGCGCAGCTCGCTGCGCGTGAGCGCCACCGCCGAGCCGTCGCCGAGCCGCGTGATGAAGCGTCGTTCCACGAGGCTATGCTAGAGCCGGTGCGGCCGGCGCACAATGCCGTATTCTGCGGCAAACTTCGCGGCGGCTTCGCCGGCGGGCGCGCAAGCCTGACGAGGCGCCCGCGCCTTGACACCCGCGCAGGTGGCGGACTAGGGTTCTCGGAGTATTAGTTATTTGCCTAACTAACCGCTTCTTCACAGGCCGCCACTCTTAGGAGGTGCCATGGAACGGCGCATCGCCACCCGGCTCGGAGACGGTTCCTTCATCGAGTTGACGCGCAGCGAGATCGAGGCCGACCTGATCGCCGGCAGCGAGTTTGGCGCAAAGCGCTCGAAGGCGGCGGTCCTCGGCGACGACGAGATCGCCCACCTGCTCGACATCTTCGCCTCGGAGGCAAAATTCTCCGCCGTCGACCTGGGCGACGAGGTCGTACTCAGCTTCGACGGCTGTGGCAACGCCGATGCCGGCACGCCCGTCTCCGACGTGATCCTCTACCAGAACCACCACGGCGCCGATTCGGTGGAGCTCTGGCACCACGACTACTCCTACAAGGCCGTGAAGACGGTGCTCTCGTTCGAGACCCAGGCGATGAAGGACGCCCAGATGATGGTCGTGGCTCCGCTCAACTACGGGGCGATGCCCGACCTCGGCCGCTACTCCATGCCCGACGGCCCCATCCCCAACTGGTCCGAGTTGCTGCCGCTGGGCAGGATCGACGAGGCGCGCGCCTCGCAGGTGGAGGCCGGCACGCACGCCACCCGCGACATGGTGCACGTCGCCGGAGCCATGCTCGAGGCCGGCGCCGACGGCCTCGACTTCGACACCTCGGGGGCCGCCGGCGACGGCGACCTGCTCGCTACCCTCAACGCCGTGCGGCAGATCCGCGCCGCCTGGCCCGACGCCGGCATAGAGGTCGGTATGGCCGGCGAGTGCGTGCTCGGCATGCACGGCGAGCTGGAGTTCGAGGGCCGCCGTCTGGCCGGCATGTGGCCCAAGGACCAGCTCGTCGTCGCGACCGCCGCCGGCGCCACCATCTTCGGGCCGGCGGTCAACGTCAATACGACGAAGTCCGTGGCCTGGAACGTCGCCCGCGCGTGCACCATCGTCAAGCCGTGCACGGCAGCCGCCACCATCCCCGTACACATGAACGCCGGGATGGGCGTGGGCGGGGTGCCGATGTCCGCGTATCCGCCCACCGACGCCACCGCGCGGGCGTCTCGCGCCCTCGTTGACATCCTCAAGGTCGACGGGTTGTAGGTAGGCGTCGGCGACCCGCTGGGCATGGCGTCGACCCACGCGCTGGCCTCGGGGATGGGCGGGATGCGGACTGCTGGAGACCTGGTGGCCCGCATGCAGATCACCCGGGGCATGCGCCTCACGCAAGCCAAAGAGTACGTGGCCGGCAAGCTCGGTTGCAGCCTTCGCGACCTGGCCGATCCTGTGGCCATGCACGAGATCCGTGGGGAGCTCGGCCTGGGCCGCATCCCCGTGCAGGACCTCACCTACCCCAACGAGCCCGGCGCTCTCGAGGCGAAGTTCCACATCGCCGACGTGCTGGACGTGCCCATCAACTCCGTGGGGTGCTTCCGGCGCCGGGCGGGCATCGATGGCTGAGTCCGGCGTCGACATCACGACGCGGCAGCCTCTGTGCCCCCTGGGCTCCGACTTCCGCCTGTCGTTCTACGACGGGCACGTGCTTGGCCGCTACGAGCAGGCCATCCTCCAGGTCCTGGAGAGGACCGGCGTGCGCTTCGGCTCACCCAAGGCGCTCGACATCCTGGAGAAGCACGACGCGCTGGTGGACCGTGCGACCCAGGTCGTGCGCTTCTCCCCGGAGCTGGTGAAACGCGCCCTCGCGAAGGCGCCGCGCAGCTTCGTCCTCGGCTCGCGAGACGGCACGCTCGACCTCGATCTCGCCAGCGGCGACACGTACAACACCACCAACGGCTGCGGCACCGAGGTCGTGGACTGGCGCACCGGCGTGCGCCGCCCGCCGACCAAGGACGACCTGGCGGCGATCACCCGCCTGGTCGACTATCTCGGATCGGTGCAGTTCTGGTGGCCCATCGTCGCGGCCGCCGACTGCGGCGACACGCACACGCTGCACGAGCTCGACGCCGCCTGGAACAACACCGCCAAGCACCTGCAGGGTATGGTCCAGGGTGAGCGTGAGGCTCTCTACGCCGTGGAGATGGCGACGGTCGTCGCGGGAGGGCCGGAGCAGCTCCGCCGCCGGCCCCCGCTGAGCAATCTCATCGGCACCGTGCAGCCGCTGGTCAACGACAAGGACGGCATCGAGGCCGCACTTGTGTTCGCCGCGGCCGGCGTCCCCGTCTGCTTCGTCACCATGCCGACCTACGGGACGACGGCGCCCGCCACCAAAGCTGGCGCCATCGTCATGGGCTTCGCCGAGCTCATCAGCGCCACCGTGCTGGTCCAGATGGCGCACCCGGGGGCGCCCGTCCTCCTCTTCCCTCTGCCCGTACACGCCGACCCGCGTACCGCCGCCCTCGTCACGGCGCCGCTCAATCACCGCGGCCTGTTCCTCCCCAGCGAGCTCGTCCACCACTTCGGCCTGCCGTCGATGACCGGCTACGCGGGCACCGACGACGACCTTCCGGGCACCTGGCTGGCGGCTGCCGAAACGGCGCACACGGTGATGCTCGCCGGGCTGGTGGGTTCAGAGCTCATGACCACCATCGGGCTCACCAACCGCTACCAGCTGTTCACCCCCGAGCACATGCTGCTCGACGACGACCTCTATCATCGGGCCGCCAACGCGTTTCGCGACCTCGAGCTGAACGATGAGACGCTCGCGCTGGACGTGATCGACGCCGTTGGGCCCGGGGGGCACTTTCTCGCGCAGGCACACACCCGCCGGCACATGAAGGAGACCGTGGAGCGCTCGATCGGGCAGCAGATCGGCCCGGACGGCGTGCACTACCGCGATCCGCTGGAGGTCGCCGGAGAACGGGGACTCGCGATCCTCGACGGCTACCGGCCGGAGCCCCTCGACGAGGACAAGCAGCGCGAGCTGCGGCGCATCGTCGCGGCGGCCGACGCCGAGCTGCGCGCCTGACGCCGGTCAGGCGTCGCCGGCCGGCGTCGCCCCGCCGGCGTCGAGGTACCTGAAGACAAGCGTCCGCCAGAGGTCGAAAGCCGGGCCGATGTCGAGGTCGGGGTCGGCCTGCACCTGCAGCGCGACCCCGTCGGCGAGCGCCACGGTGAGCAAAGCCAGCGGCTCCAGCTGCGACGGCGGCTGCACGCTGTCCTGGGCGCCGAGCGCCCACGCATCCAGCTTGCGATACCAGTCGAAGAGGTCACGCAGGTGCGGCCGCAGCTGCTCGTCGCGCATGATGTGCGGCACGATCTCGTAGAACATCTGGTACGACGCCGTATCGCGCGCGTACCGCTCGTGCAGGCGGAACAGAGCCTTGCGCCGCTCGGGGCCCGGCGGCACGCTCGTGAGCCGCTCGATGAGATCGACGCTCTCGAGATACATGACCGAATCGATGAGCGTCGTGATGAGGCCGGCCTTGCTGCCGAAGTGGTAGCGGATCAGGGCCGGGTTCTCACCGGCCTCGGCGGCGATCTTCTCGAACGTCAGGGCGCGGAAGCCGTCGCCGGCGAGGACGCGCTTGGCGGCCTCCAGGATGCGCGCGGCCGTCGGCGAGAGGTCCGGCGCGGGGTCGCTGATCGGGAGTTCGTATCTGGTCATCGCTTCCGGCCTCTCCCATGGTTGGGCTACTTGACACGTCTTCACCGTCTGCTACTCTACCACACAAGTTAGTTATGCAACTAACTAATCCTTTGCGAACGCCTGTTTGTGGCGTCGAGTGGAGCGGAGAGTCCGCACGCGACTGGGTGACGGCGTGAGCGAAAGTATGATGCGCGCGGACCCGCACGCAGAACAGGAGGGAAAGCGTGAAACGCAATCTGCACGCCGGCGGCGCCCGCCGTCGCGGTTTGAGCGTCAGCGTCTTCACCGAATCCGAGCTCGACGACATCCATCTCGCGACGCTCGAGATCCTCGAGCGCACGGGCGTGTTCGTCGAAGACGACGAGCCACTCGACATTTTCAAGGACGGCGGCTGCCGCATCGACCGCGAGACGCGCATGGTCAGGATCCCACCGCACGTGGTAGAGGACGCCATCCGCTCCGCGCCGAGCAGGTACACGCTCTACGGCCGCGACCCGAAGAACGACGTCGTCATGGAGCCGGGTCGCGTGGCCTTCACCAACTTCAGCGAGGGTATCCGCGTGATCGACGTGGACACCGGCGAGTACCGCGATTCCACAAAGCAGGACATCGCCGACATCGCCCGTCTCAACGACTACCTCAGCGAGTTCGACACCCACGAGATCGCGGTCGGCGCGCGGGACGTCCCGCCGCAGACGGCGGCCGTGCACAACACCGAGATACAGCTGCTGAACACCACCAAACCGATCGGCATAGGCCCGCTCTCGGGCATGGAGGCGAAGGCGATCTACCGCATGTGCGCCGAGGTCGTGGGCGGCGATGACGAGCTCCGCGAGCGGCCCATCGTCTACGGCGGCGTCTGCCCCGTGAGCCCGCTCAAGCTGCCGCGCGACGCCACCGAGGTCATCATCGAGTCGGCGCACTGGTGGATCCCCGACAACATCCTCAGCATGGCGATGGCCGGCGGCTCGTCACCGGTCACCCTGGCCGGTACGCTGGTCACGCACAACGCCGAGGTGCTGAGCGGCATCGTACTCGCGCAGCTCACGGAGCGTGGCTGCCCGGTGATGTATGGCAGCTCGACGACGGCCATGGATCTCAAGCTCGCGGCGGCCTGCGTCGGCTCGCCCGAGATCGCCGTGATCAGCGCCGCCGTGGCGCAGATGGCGCGGCGCTACCTGATCCCCAGCTTCGTGGCCGGGTTGTAGACAGATTCCAAGATCGGTGACGCCCAGGTCGGGCACGAGAAGACCCTCACCGGACTCATGGCAGCGTTGGCAGGCGCCAACCTGATCTACGGGGCGGGGATGATCGAATCGGGCGTCACCTTTGATTGCGGACAGTTCGTGATGGACAACGAGTTCGCGCGCATGATCAAGCACGTCGTGAACGGGATCCCGGTGGACGACGAGACCCTGGCGGTGGAGGACATCGCCAAGGTCGGCGCCTTCGGGGACTTCCTCTCGCTCGACGCGACGCTGAGGCACATGCGCGAGCTCAGCCAGCCCGAGGTGCTCGA
>JAPLCL010000266.1 GCA_026392265.1 Actinomycetota bacterium | reverse complement strand
GCCAGCGACGCCGATGCCGAGTACGCGCGCGTCCTCGAGATCGACGTCTCGGCCGTGCCGCTCACGGTGAGCAAACCGCACCTGCCGAGCAACACGGCTGCCGCCGCCGACCTGGCGGACGTGACCATCGACCAGGTCGTGATCGGCAGCTGCACCAACGGCCGCATCGCCGATCTGCGTCAGGCGGCCGCCATTCTGCGCGGCAAGAAGGTACACCCGAACGTGCGCGCCATTATCCTGCCGGGCACGCAGCAGGTGTGCCTGGACGCCATCGCCGACGGCACCATGCAGACGCTCATCGAGGCCGGCTGCGCCTTCAGCACGCCCACCTGCGGAGCGTGCCTCGGCGGCCATATGGGCGTGCTCGCCGAGGGCGAGCGCGCCGTGGCCACCACCAACCGCAACTTCGTCGGCCGCATGGGCCATCCCGGCGCCGAGATCTACCTCGCGAGCCCGTACGTGGCCGCCGCAAGCGCCCTGGCCGGCCATATCGCCACGCCCGAAGAAGTGGGCGCCGGCAAGGGAGGTCCGCGATGATCTTCGAGGGCACCGTGCACAAGTACGGCCGCGACGTCGACACCGATGTCATCATCCCGGCGCGCTATCTCACCACCAACGATCCCGCGGAGCTCGCGGAGCACTGCATGGAAGACATCGACGCGGAGTTCGTCACCAGCGTGCAGCCCGGCGACATCATCGTCGCTCACGAGAACTTCGGCTGCGGCAGCTCCCGCGAGCACGCCCCGGTGGCCATCAAGGCCTCCGGGATCAGCGTGGTCGTCGCTGCGTCGTTCGCGCGGATCTTCTACCGCAACGCCATCAACACCGGGCTGCCGATCGTCGTCTGCCCGGCGGCCGCCACCGACGCGAAGATGGGCGACCGCCTCAAGGTCGACCTCGCCGCCGGCACGGTGGAGAACCTGACGCAGGGCAAGACCTACGACTCCGAGGCGTTCCCGCCGTTCATGCAGGAGCTCATCGATCGCGGCGGCCTGATGGAGTACGTCAAGGCGCAGATCGCAGCGGAGAGCACGCGTGACTGACCACTCATCATCGGAGAGAGGGACCATGGGAAAGACATACAAGATCGCGGTGCTGCCGGGTGATGGCACGGGGCCCGAGGTCGTGGCTGAAGGATTGAAAGCCCTGCAGGCGGCCGCCGCCAAGCACCAATTCTCTCTTGAACTGACGTCCTACGACTTCGGCGGCGAGCGCTACCTGCGCACCGGCGAGATCCTGCCTGCTTCGGCGGTCGAAGAGCTGAAGGGATTCGACTCGATCTACCTCGGTGCCGTGGGGCACCCGGACGTCGAGCCCGGCATCCTGGAAATGGGCCTCCTCCTGCGCCTGCGCTTCGAGCTGGACCAGTACATCAACCTGCGTCCTGTGCGCCTGTACCCCGGCGTCGAGACGCCGCTGAAGGACAAGGGTCCGAAGGAGATCGACTACACCGTGGTTCGCGAGAACTCCGGTGACATGTACGCCGGCGGCGGCGGCATCATGATGAAGGGCTCGCCGCACGAAGTCGCCGTGCAGAACATGCTGTACAGCCGCGCCCAGGTCGACCGCTGTCTGCGCTGGGCGTTCGAGTACACGCGCAAGCACGGCAAGAAGGCGCGCGGCATCGGCCCGGACAACACCCTCGGCCTGGTGGGCAAGACCAACGTCCTGACGTTCGTCTACGACCTCTGGAACCGCCGCTTCAACGAGATCGGCGAAGAGGAGTACCCGGACGTCAAGCGCGAGTACTACCACGTGGACGCCACCTGTATGTGGATGGTCAAGAGCCCGGAGTGGTTCGACGTCCTGGTCACCGGCAACATGTTCGGCGACATCATCACGGACCTGGGCGCGATCACCCAGGGCGGGATGGGCGTCGCGGCCGGCGGCAACATCAACCCCGAGGGTGTCAGCATGTTCGAACCCATCGGCGGTTCGGCGCCCAAGTACACCGGCCTGGGTGTGATCAACCCCATCGCGGCCATCGTGGCCGGTGCGATGATGCTCGATACCCTGGGCGAGAGCAAGGCGGCGGAGGACGTGGAGCGCGCCGTGACCGAGGTCACCGGTACCAAGATGAAGGGTATGGCCTCCGGCCAGATGGGCTACTCGACGAGCGAGGTCGGCAACCTCGTGGCCGAGCGCGTCTGACCGGGTGCGGGGAGTCCCATTGCCCCGAGGTGAAGGTTGAAGCTGCCGCGCGGAACGCGCGCGTGACGATAGGAGGAAGACGATGGCCCCGATACCCGAGATGGACACGATCTGGATGGACGGCGCGCTGGTCCCCTGGGCTGACGCCAAGATCCATGTGCTGACGCACGCGCTGCACTACGGCTCGGGGGTCTTCGAGGGCATCCGCGCCTACAAGACCGATCGCGGAACGGCGGTCTTTCGCCTCGAGGAACACATGAAGCGCCTGATCCGCTCCGCCAAGCTCTACTACATGCCGGTGCCGTACACTGTGGAGCAACTCTACGACGCGACCTTCGAGGTGCTGGAGTCCAACCGGCTCGACGCCGGCTACATCCGCCCGCTGATCTTCCGCGGCTACGGCGAGATGGGTCTGAACCCCATGAACGCGCCGGTGCAGGCCATCATCGCCGCCTGGCCCTGGGGCACCTACCTCGGTGAAGAGGGGATCCTGCACGGCGTGCGCGCCAAGACGTCCAGCATCCAGTCGCTCGACCACACCGCACTGGCCCGCGCCGCCAAGGCCACGGGCCAGTACCTCAACAGCATTCTCGCCAAGGTCGAGGTGACCAAGGCCGGCTACGACGAGGCGATCATGCTCACCGCGCATGGGCACGTCGCCGAAGGCTCCGGCGAGAACATCTTCGTGGTGCGCAACGGTGTGCTCATGACGCCGCCGCCCAGCGACGGCGTGCTCGAGGGCATCACCCGCGATTCGGTGATGATGATGGCCGCGGCCATGGGCATCCCGTGCAAGGAACGCACCATGGCGCGCAGCGACCTGGTGATCGCCGACGAGCTCTTCTACACGGGCACCGCCGCCGAGATCGTCCCCATCCGCGAGGTGGACGATCACGAGATCGGCGAGCCCGGCCCTATCACGCGGCGCATCCAGGACAAGTTCCGCGCCATCGTCGAAGGGCGCGACGAGGAGTTCGACCACTTCATGGAGTACGCGAGGAGCTGAGCTCTATGAGCGAGCAGATCGTGCGGCTGTACGACACCACCCTGCGCGACGGCATGCAGCAAGAGGGCATGTCGGTCTCGGTGGACGAGAAGGTGCGCATCGCGCTCAAGCTGGACGAGCTCGGCATCCACTTCATCGAGGGCGGCTTCCCCGCCTCGAACCCCAAGGAGATCGAGTTCTTCCGGCGTATGGAGCGCGAGCGCCTCGGCAACGCCGAGCTGGTGGCCTTCGGCATGACGACGCGTAAAGGCGTGGCGGCGGAGGCCGACGAGAACCTGCGCGTGCTGGCCGACTGTCTTCCTGGCACGGTGACCATCGTCGGCAAGACGTGGGGTCTACACCTTACGAAGGTGCTCCATGTCAGCCGCGACGAGAATCTGCGCATGATCGACGATTCGGTGCGCTTTCTGGTCGCTCAGGGCAAGACGGTGGTCTACGACGCCGAGCACTTCTTCGACGCCTGGCGCGACGACGCGGTCTACGCGCGGCGCTGCGTGAGCGCCGCCGCCGCAGCGGGCGCGGCGGTCGTCTGCCTGTGCGACACCAACGGATCCTCCCTGCCGCCGTTCGTGGCCGCCGTCGTCGGCGAGGTCAAGGCGGCGCTCGACGTCACCATCGGCGTCCACATCCACAACGACAGCGACTGCGCCGTGGCCAACAGCCTCATCGCCGTCGAGGCCGGCGCCCGCCAGATCCAGGGCACGATGAACGGCTACGGCGAGCGCTGCGGCAACGCCAACCTGGTCAGCATCATCCCAGCGCTGAAGCTCAAGATGGGCCTGCCGGTGGTCAGCGACGAGCAGCTCGCGCGGCTCGGCGAGACGGCGCACTTCGTGGCCGACGTCTGCAACGCCTCCATCGGGGCGCACGAGCCCTATGTGGGTAAGTCCGCCTTCGCTCACAAGGGGGGGTTGCACGTGGCCGCCGTCGAGCAGGCGCCGCAGACCTTCGAGCACGTCGATCCGGCGGCCGTGGGCAATCAGCAGCGCATCCTCGTCTCCGAGCTCTCGGGCAAGGGTGCCGTACTGCGCCGCGCCCACGACATCGGCCTCGAGCTCGAGGCCGATGACGAGCGCGTCGCCACCATCCTCAAGCGGCTCAAGGACCGCGAGCACCGCGGCTACCACTACGAGGCGGCCGACGCCTCCTTCGACCTCCTGCTCCGCGAGGAGCTGGCGCCGCACGAACCGCTGTTCCGCCTCGAGAGCTTCCGCGTGATCGTGGACAAACGCGCGGACGGCAAGGCCGTCGTGGAAGCGACCCTCAAGGTGCACGTGGGCGGCGAGCGCATCATCAGCACCGCCGAAGGCAACGGCCCGGTCAATGCGCTCGACGCCGCCCTGCGCCAGGCCATCGTGAGCAAGTACCCGCACCTCGCCGATATCGAGCTCGTCAACTACAAGGTGCGCATTCTCGACGAGAACAAGGGCACCGACGCTGTCACCCGCGTGCTGCTCGACGCCAGCGACGGCGACGACACCTGGGGCAGTATCGGCGTCAGCGAGAACATCATCGAGGCCAGCTGGGAAGCCCTCGTCGACTCGATCGAGTACGGGATGGTGCGGAGCCAGCAGAAGTGAAGCCGGCCGTCGGCCGGCACCGGGACTGACGGGAGGGACGGCATGAGTGCAGATGCGGACAAGGTGCTCGAGGTCATGGCGGAGGCGGGTGAGCCGCTCAACGCCGGCGCGGTCGCGGAGCGGTCCGGCATGGACCGCAAGGCCGTGGACAAGGCGATGGCCGAGCTCAAGAAGGACGGCCGCATCGAGTCGCCGAAGCGCTGCTACTGGGCGCCGAAGGGCTGAGCTCAGCCGGGCCCCGCCCGGCCGCTCACAGCCCCCGGGCGGCGGTGGTCCAGAGCGCTGCGGGGATGGTCGCCGGGCGGCCCTGGACGCCGGCGGCGGAGAGCATCCGGGAGAGGCTCTGCGTCAGACCGGAGGCAGAGCCCGGCATGATGCGGTTGCCCACGTAAGTGAGGTTCGTCGGGTACGAGACGCCCTCGGCGTCGGTGTACTGACCGATGTCGAAGAACCCTTGGTCCGAGTACGCAGCGAAGCCCACCGCGGCCTTGTAAAGCGCGTTGTACAGTCCCACGCTCTCGAGAAACGGGTCCTGGAGCCAGGTGTTGTCGACGAAGCGGATGTCGCCGTAGGTCCGGCAACCGCCCAGGTCGCTCCCGTAAGGCATCAAGTTGCCCGCGCTCGGCAGGCTCGGGTAAGGCAAGGGGTCGTTCGCCTTGGGTGGCGGTCCAAGGTATATGGTGCCGACGGGGTCGTCGAAGGACACGTTGCCGCGCAGCGTGATGTAGCGGCTGCCGCCGTCGGTGTAGAAGGTGTTGCCGCCGGAGATCCCGAGCGAGCCGGGAACCGGTCGATCCGGTTGTCGCGGATCACGCAGTCGCGGTTGGGCGTGGGCCGGCTGAAGGTCCCCCACATCGCTTTGGTCGCGCCCGGTATCCCGGGGTAGCCGCTGGGATCCAGCAGGCCCCACCCCCAGCCCACCGCGATGCCGGACCACGGGACGTTGACGATGGTGTTGCCGGTGATCAGCGAGTGTCGCGTGAAGCCCACGTAGATGCCGGCCGCATCGACGAACTCCACGCCCACCGTGCTGATGAGGTTGTCGCGAACGACGTTGTCACGGGTGACCTGGTCGGCACGGGTCGGGTGGGCCTCGATCGGCGAGATGCCCCCGAGCTGCACGGCGGCAGACGAGACGTCGGTGAAGAGGTTGTCCTCGACGACGCAGTCCTGGCAGCCGGTCACGAGGTCCAGGGCGGCGCCGCCGAGGTGCTCGAAGACGTTGCCGCGGAACGTGATGCGGCGCCCGTAGCTGAAGCTGACGTTGCCGGGTGTCCGCACGTCTCCCTGCACGTGGCCGATGATGTTCGGCTGGTAGCCCTCGCCGACGAGGTGGAAGCCGCTCTGGTCCGACACGTAGCCGTTGGGTCCGCTCGGCTGCAGCCACGTGGCGTAGGCGAAGTCCAGACCCTCGAAGCGCAGGTCAGTCACGGGGTGGCCTTGCCTGCCCCGACCGGCTACGAGGGTCTGGCCGAGCGGTAGTTCCGCGTCCGCGGTGTGGAGCAGGTCCTCGCCGGGCCGCGGGATGTAGTAGAGGTAGCCCGCGTCCTGGTCCAGGTACCACTCGCCGGGCTGGTCGAGGAACTGCAGGGCGTTCTCGAACCACGTGACCTGCCAGAAGCTCCAGATGCCCGGCTGGTTCGTGGTGGCGTCGAGGAAGACGTTGGCGTTCTTCCAGGCGGGTTGCTGCATCGTGATCAGGCCGGGCGTCGATCCGGAGGACGGGGAGACGGAGGCGACGGGGACGCTCATCATCTTCCACTGGGTCTGGAGCACGGCCTCGATGTGGTCGACGTTGGTCCAGGTGGCCGGGTCGCCCCACGCCGGGGGAGTCAGGCCCTGCGCGATGGCGGGGATGAAGGCGATGCCGCTGCCGGCGCCTCCCCCGTTCCACTCGGGGCGAAAGCCGGCAGGCCAGGCGGTCGTCCTCGCACGCGTGGCGCGGACGCCGTCCACGTAGAGCTGCCGGGACTCGACCTGCCCGACCTGCGCGCGCCAGACGCCGTCCCGCCAGGGCGACCAGGCGCCGCTGGGTACCTCTATCGAGGCGCTGAGCACGGGATGCTCGCCGGGCGCGGCGCGGTAGACCACCTCGTGGCCGCCGCGGCCCGAATCCTGCGGTTCGAGGACGAGGGGACGGCTGAGCCTGTAGTGCCCGCCGCGCACGAAGACGGTGATGTCATGAGAGTGGCGCACGCCGGCGGGCAGGGCGCGCACCGCGTCGCGCGCCCGCTGCAGGGTGGCGAAAGGCTTGCCCGCCGTGCCGGGCCAGGCATCGCTTCCACCCGGCGCCACCCAGAAGGAGGTGGGCGAGTGTGCCGCGCGGCCGGCGGCGGGGCCGGCCGACGCGCTCGAGGCGGCGGCCGCGAGGAC
>JAPLCL010000106.1 GCA_026392265.1 Actinomycetota bacterium | reverse complement strand
TGACGATGCCGTAGCTGATCGGCAGGCCCAGGCCGGTACCCTTGCCGATGCTCTTTGTAGTAAAGAACGGCTGGAACACCTTGTCGCGGGCGCTCTGCGGGATACCGCCACCCTCGTCGCTCACGGCGATGTGCAGGCGGTTCTGCGCGGGCGTCTGATAGGCGCTGACGCGCACGACGCCCGAGCGGCCCTCCATTGCCTCTGCGCCGTTCTTGACGAGGTTCACGAGGACCTGCGTGATCTGGTCACGGTCGAGGTCGGCGCGCAGGCCCGGGGTGACGTCGCTCTCGAGGCGCACCTCGTGGCCGTTGCCGGGCTCGAGCGTGCACTCGACGCCGTCCACGGCCTTATGCACCAGGTCCTCGACGTCGACCGACTGCACGTGCACGCGGCTCTGCCGCGCGAAGTCGAGGAGGTTGCCGACGATCTTCTTGCAGCGTTCGGACTCCTCCGCGACGAGCTTCAGGTCGTGGTCGAGGTCGTCGCGGTCGGCGAGCTTCTTCCCCAGGATGTGCGTGTAGAGCAGGATCGTGCTGAGCGGGTTGTTGAGCTCGTGCGCGACCCCGGCGGCCATCTGGCCCATACTGGCCAGCTTCTCGGTGTTGATGATGTGGCGGTGCACGTCGCGCAGGTCGCTCCACGGGACGTTGAGCTCGACGCATACACGCTCCGCCTGCTCGATCATGAACGGCAGGCACATGGCTTCCTCGGCCATGCCGCTGTGCACGGCGATCGCTTTGGCGCGGCAGGTGGAGTACCCGCAGGCGCCGCAGTCGAGCTCGTCTTCGGGGAAGAACTTGTTGGTGTGCGCGAGGATGTCGCGGATCTCGTCCTCGCTCGGCGCGGCGTCGCACTGGTCGTCGGCGCTGTAGGTGCGCATGAGAGGCAGCGCGGCAAGCGCGGCCGTGTCGGCGGCCGGCGCCTCAGCGTGCTGCCGCGCCTGGCTCTCGGCCACGTACTCGCCGACGCGGCGTTTGCGCAGCAGGCCGGGCTCGGCGGAGCTGATGCCCGGCCCGCAGTAGCAGCCCTTGCACATGAGCGCCTCGACCAGCAGGGTCTTGCCGGTGTCGGCCGTTCCCAGGCTGTCAAGCATCTCTACCGTCTCGCTGTGGCCGCTCACGACCAGGACGTCGGGGTCGAGGATGCCGCGCTCGAGGCCGGCGCTCTCGAGCAGGCCGCCGGGCAGCGGGAAGACCCGCGCCCCGCCGGCGGCCGGCGCGTCCCAGCCGGCCGCCGGCGCGGTCGTCAGATCAACGCCCTTCTCGACCAGCAGACGATGCGCCTCTTGAAGCGTCAGCACTTCGTCGATCACCCCCTGCAACTCCTCGTCGCGCGCCTCGGCCTTCTTAGCCACGCACGGCCCCACGAACACGCAGCGCACGTCCGCGCCGTAGAGCGCCTTGACTGCCAGCGCGGTGGCGATCATCGGCGAGACGATCGGCACGAGGGCGTCCGTCAGCTCGGGGTGGTACTTGCGTACGTACTCCGCGACTGCCGGGCAGGCGGTCGCGATGTGCAGCCCGGTCGGGTGAGACTCCAGATACTCCTTGTAGGCGACGCTCACCAGGTCGGCGCCTTGCGCGACTTCGACGACGTAGTCGAAGCCGGCCGCCTTGAAGGCGCCGACGACCTGACCGGCCGGCGCCGCGAAGCCGGCCGGGAACGACGGCGCCAGCAGGGCGGCCACCGGCGTCTCCTCGTCGAGCAGCCACAGCGCTTTCTCCATGCCGCTCAGATAAGCCTTGGCGTTCTGCGAGCACACCAGCGTGCAATTGCCGCAGGCGATGCAGCGCTCGGCGACCACGAAGGCCTGGCCGTCCTCGATGCGGATCGCCTTGGCCGGGCAGTCGCGCACGCAGGTGTAGCAGCGCCGGCAGTTCTGCTTGATGGTCGTGATGATCGCGCCGCTCATGGTGGCTCCCCTCAGACCGCCGCCGCGTCGCCCGCGGGGCTGCGATCCATGTAGTCGCGGTGCAGAAGACGGTGAGAGACCTCGCTCAGTGGCATGCCGAGCACGTCTTCGTAGAGCGCCAGCACATCCGCGTTCTCGTGCGAGCGCCGCGCGGCTGAGCGCCTGTCTACTTCGTAGAGGCGCTCCAGGCGCTCCTTCACGGCGTCGGTGTCGGTGTCGTAGGGCTGGCCGCCGCCGCCGATGCAGCCGCCGGGGCAGCTCATGACTTCCACGAAGTGCAGGGGCGGGTCGCCGGCCAGCAGCTCGTCCAGCGTCTCCTGCAACCGCCCCAAGCCGTTGACGACGGCCAGGTTGAGCTGCGCGTCCGCGGCCGTGACCGTGAAGTGCCGTACGCCCTCGCTACCGCGCGCTTCGCGCACCCGCGGGCCGCCCTCGATCTCGGTGCCCGCGACCAGCTTA
>JAPLCL010000113.1 GCA_026392265.1 Actinomycetota bacterium | reverse complement strand
TCGGCGGCGGCCCAGAGCTTCTGCTCGAAGCCGAGCGGCTCCTTGCCGTTGGCCTTCTTCGTGCGTTTCGCGGCCACGGACCCCTCCTGACCCCGCGTGGCCACCGGACGGCGACCTTGGGTGACATTGTACGTTGCCGCGGGGACGGAGTGAGCACATGGCCCCGGGGCGCCGTCGGGACGGGCACACCGCCTGGTTCGCCCCGATCGTCCTCCCCTCACCGGCATCGTCATCCTGCCGGCGCGGTCCTGCGACCCGTACAGTGACAGGATGTGGGAAAGGCGCTTCACTCTCGAGTACTACCGCACCGAAAACGGGCACGACCCGGTCCGCCGCTGGATCGACCGCGACCTCTCGGCGTCGCAGCGCAGGGCCGTCATGGCAGCCCTAAGGTACCTGCTGGCCACCGAGGGCGTTGGCATCTGTGCCTCCGAGTACGGGCGGCACCTTGGCCGCGGGCTGTTCGAGCTGCGGGTCAGGCACGACGAACAGACCATCCTCAAGAAGGCGGGGCTCGCGGATCGCGCGGAGGCCACCCGGGCAAACGTCCTCCTGCGCGTCTTCTGCCATGCGATGGGCGACCGTATCGTCCTGGTGCTCGGCGGCTACGACAAAGGCAGCGACCCGAGTCCTCGAAGGCAAGCCCGCGAGATCGCGCTTGCGCGCCGACGCCTCGAGGACCATCGCCGCCGGCACCATTGACCGGCTATGGGGCAAGACTCATAATCGCCGTGAGGTGAGGACGAATGATCACGTTCGACGAGCACTACCGCCAAGTAGTCGCGGAGGCCGAGGCCGAAGGCCCCGCGGCCGTCGCCGAGCTACGCATGTACGAGACGAGCTACCGCCTCGCAGGGCAGCTCATCAGGCGCCGCCGCGAGCTGCACATGACGCAGCAACAGCTCGCCGTCGCCTCAGGCATTCACCAGAGCGAGATCAGCCGCATTGAGAGCGGCAACGGCAATCCCACCCTCAAGACCCTCGGGGCTCTCACCGGCGCCCTTGGGGTCGAGCTGAGTATCACCGAGTGATCTTGCCGCCGACGTCGAACTCCTCGATGCGGCGTGAGAAGACGGACTTGCGGTGACGCGGCGTACGCCGTGCCCGTCTGCCATACTTGCCCCCGTGCACCCGCCCCACGACATCGGCGTCTCCACCAGCGCCTACTCGGAGCAGTTCCTGCCGGCAGCGCTCGAGCAGATCGCCGCCGCCGCGCCGTCCGCTGAGATCCGTTCCTTCGGCATGCACACACTGCTCAGCAAGCGCAACCAGCGCGCGGCCCTGGCTTCCGGCCTGCCGTGCTCCGTGCACGGGCCGTTCGGCTACAAAGGCCTGGGAGACGTGTCCGAGGCGGCGCGGCTCGAGGCCCTTGACGAGCACCGGCGTCACTACGCGGCGGCGGCCGAGATCGGCGCCACACTGTACCTCGTGCACCCCGACTGGCGCCCCGAGCCCGGCCCGCGCGACCCGGCAGTCGTGGGCGCGCTCGAGCGCTCTTTCGACACCCTGCGCGAGCTGCGGGACGAGACCGGCGTGCCGATCGTCGTCGAGAACATGCCGGGCGTCGGGCACTCGCACCTCACGGCGCCCGGCGACCTCGACCTGCGCGGTCTCGGCTTCGCCCTCGACGTGGGGCACGCCTCGATCAGCGGCACTCTCGACGCCTTCCTCGCCGCGCCGCCGCCCGAGTGGCGGCACGTGCACCTGCACAGCAATGCCGGCTTCGGCGACCACAACGACCCGCACCTGCCGGTGGGCGCCGGCGTGGTCGACGCCGCGGTCGTACTTGCCGCAGCGCGCGCCGCCGGCGCCTCCGTCGTCCTCGAGTTGAACAACGCCGCCGACGTCGCTGCCAGTCTCGCCTCCCTGCGCAGCCGCGGGCTCATTACCTGAGAAAGCCTGACGCGTCTGGTCACGCGCCGAGTGTGCAATACTCGAAGCGTGGTGCACGACCATGACATCGGTATCTCCACGGGCGCCTACTACGAATTGTCGCTGGGCGCCGCCCTGCTGCGCATCGCGGAGATCGCGCCCTCGGCCGAGATCCTCTCACTGGGGCGCCACTCCCTGCTCGAACCGGTCAACGTACGCGTCATCGAGGCCGCGGGCCTGCCGTTCACGGTCCACGGACCGTTCGCGCATTTCGAGTTCGGCAGCCGCTCGGCGTCCAAGCATCGCGGCGCGATGGACCTGCATCGGCGGCACATGTGGGTGGCCGCAGAGCTCGGCGCTCAGCTCTACGTCGTGCACCCCGACCTGCAGCGACGGGCGCGCGGATGGAACCCCAAAGTCGCGGCCTCGCTGGAGCGCGCCTTCGAGGAGCTGAGCGCGCTCCAGGACGAGATTGGCCTGCCCATCGCAGTGGAGAACCTGCCGTTCTCCAGGCACTCGCATTTCGTCGCCCCCGGCGACCTTGACCTCAAGGGCCTCGGACTGGCCCTGGACGTCGGCCACGCCGCGGTCACCGGCACGCTGCGCGCCTGGCTCGACGTCCCGCCGGCCGGCCTCAGGCACGTACACCTCCACGACAACCAGGGCCATCGGGGCGGTGACGAGCACGATCCGCTGGGGACGGGCGTCATCGACCTCGAGCCCATCCTCGCAGTCGCCCGGGCCGCCGGCGCGAGCATCGTCCTCGAGCACAAGGACGAAGCCTCGGTGATCGCCAGCCTCGACCACCTGCGCTCCCGCGGCCTCCTCGTCCCGGGACTCGGGTAGGCGGTCATGAGCGAGCGCCTCTTCGACATCGAGCCCGCGGACGAGCGCCTGCGCTTCCTCGCGCTGCTCGAGCCGTTCGCCGCTTTGGAGCCCGAGGACCTCGAGCGCGTCGTCGTCGCCGTCGAGGAGCGGCTCGTCGCGGCGGGCGAGACGGTCATGATCGAGAGCGGGCGGCCAGGCACATACCTCTATATCGTGCACGAGGGCACCCTGGAACTGCTCCACAAGCAGGCTCTGGTGGCCATCCTCACGAGCGGCGAGATGTTCGGCCACCTCACCCTGCTTACGGGACTCTCTCCGGAGTTCACGGCGCGGGCGCGCACCGACTCCAGCATCTACTGCATCCCCAAGGACGTCGCCATAGAGCTGCTGAGCCATCCCGAGGGAGTGAAGTGGCTGGCAAGCAGCCAGCGCGAGAGGTTGCTCCAGGCGGCGCGCTCGATGAGCGGTCTGCCCGATGTGCGCACGCGGCCCGTCACGGAGGTGGTGCGCAGCGCGCCCGTGTTCTGCGACCCCGACACCACGATCCGCGACGCCGCCCAGCTGATGATCGACGAGAGGCGTAGTGTGATCCTCGTGCACGCCCGCGACGGGCTCGGCATCGTCACCGACGTCGACATGCGCAACAAGGTCGTGGTTGGGGGCGTCTCTCGCGACGCGCCGGTGAGCACCATCATGTCGATGCCCGTGCACACCATCGGCGCCGAGGTGCTCGCCCCCGAGGCCAGCATCGCCATGATGGTCGCGGGCGTGAACCACCTCCCCGTGCTCGACGAGGCGGGCGAGGTGGTGGGCGTCCTTTCGGCGAGCAACCTCATGACGCTCGAGGCGCGGAGTCCCTTCGCCCTGCGCCGCTCGATCCAGTCCGCGCGCACCGAAAAGGACCTCGTCGACGCCGCGGCGGACATGCCGAGACTCTTCCTCGACTTGCACGACGCCCATCTCGACGCGCCCTCGCTGACGCGCGTGCTCACCGTGCTCTGCGACACCATGACATCGCGTCTCCTCGAGCTCGCCTTCGAGCGGTACGGCGAGCCGCCGGTGCCCTACGCCTGGCTGGCGTTCGGCAGCGCCGCGCGCAGCGAGCTCACCCTCGCCTCCGACCAGGACAACGGGCTCGCCTACGCCGACACCGACGACCCGGCAGTGGACGAGTTCTTCCGCCTGGTGGCCGAAGACGTCAACGCCGGCCTCGTGCGCTGCGGCTTTGCCGCCGACCCCCACGGCGTCCTCGCGCGCACCGCCCAGTGGCGCATGTCGCTGACGCAGTGGGAGGCGATCTTCCGCGACTGCCTGCAGGGGCGCGACCTCGACCGCATGGCGCGCGCGAGCGTGGCCTTCGACTACCGCCAGATCGCCGGCGAGCTCCAGGTGGACCTGGCGCTGACCACCATCATGCGTGAGGCCCCCGGTCACCCGCGCTTTCTCAAGGGCCTTTCGCTGCTGGGTTCCAAGTGGCGCTTGCCGCTGGGGTTCCGGCAGCGCCTCGAAGGGCGCCTCGACATCAAGAAGGACGGGCTCATCCCCATCCAGAACCTGGCCCGCTACGACGCCTTCGCCAGGGGCATCACCGCGCCGACCACTCTCGAGCGCCTGGACGCCATACGTGAGGCGAGCTCCAAAGACACCAGCTGCGAGCGATCACTGCGCGAGGCGTTCGTCAGCATGTCCCAGCTGCAACTCCGGCATCACGCCCGGCTCCTGCGCGTCGGCCTCGCCCCGCACAACGTGATCGACGTCGACACGCTGAGGCCGCTGACCCGCGTCACCCTTCAGGAGGCCCTGCGCGAAGTCGCCGCGGCGCAGAAGAGGTTTCCGTCGCCCTCCGACCTGCGGTCCTGACTCTGCTAGACTCCTGCGGGCAGCCTCCGGCCGCCCTCCGCTCACGCCAACGACCGAAAGCGCACGCCATGAGCCAGCCCTCGACCTACACCGGCACCAGCGACTACATCGCCGCCCCCGACCTCATGCAGACGGTCAACGTCGCCGTCCAGATCAGCCGCCCGCTGCTCATCAAGGGCGAGCCCGGCACCGGCAAGACAATGCTCGCCCAGAGCATCGCCCGCGGCCTCGACATGCCTCTCATCATCTGGAACGTCAAGTCGACCACCAAGGCCCAGGACGGCCTCTACCTCTACGACACCGTGCAGCGCCTCTACGACGGCCAGTTCGGCGATCGCGACGTCAGCGACATCGCCCAGTACATCAAGCCCGGCAAGCTGGGCGAGGCCTTCAGGAGCGAGGAGCGCGTCGTCCTGCTCATCGACGAGATCGACAAAGCCGACCTCGAGTTTCCCAACGACCTGCTGTGGGAGCTCGACCAGATGGAGTTCGGTATCCCCGAGACCCACGAGACGGTCAAGGCCGTGCACCGACCCATCGTGCTCATCACTTCCAACGCCGAGAAGGAGCTGCCAGACGCCTTCTTGCGCCGCTGCGTGTTCCACTACATCGAGTTCCCCGATGCAGAGATGATGGAGCGTATCGTACACGTGCACGTGCCGCAGCTCGACAAGCGTCTCCTCGACCTCGCACTCCAGGCTTTCTACTGGCTGCGCGACGTGCCGGGCCTGCAGAAGAAGCCCAGCACCAGCGAGCTCATCGACTGGGTACAGGCGCTGGCCCGCGGCGGGGTCGACGCGAAGGAGATCACCGCGCGCCTGCCCTTCATGGGTGTGCTGCTCAAGAAGGACCACGACATCGACGTGGCGCAGCGGGCGCTCGCCGGCGGCCGGCGGCGCTAGCGAGCCCGGCCGCGCCCGCCCGGAGACCACGTGTTCACCGACTTCTTCTTCCTGCTGCGCTTCTACGGCGTGCCGGTCACGGTCACCGAGTGGCTGGCGCTGATGCGCGCCCTGGCCCTGGGGCTCGCCCCCGCCAGCCTCGACCAGTTCTACGCCGTGGCGCGCAGCATCCTCGTCAAGTCGGAGGCCTACTTCGATCAGTACGACCAGGCATTCGCGGCGATGTTCAAGGGTATCGAGACGCCACCGCAGATCGAGGACGAGGTCTGGGACTGGCTCTCGGATCCGCTTGTCATGCCGGGACTCACCGATGAGGAGCGTCGCCAGCTGGCCGCCGCGATGGAGGACCTCGACCTGGAGGCGCTCGAGCGCCTGTTCCGCGAACGCCTCGCCGAGCAGGACGAGGCCCACCACGGCGGCAACCGCTGGGTCGGCACCGGCGGCACCTCACCCTTCGGCCACTCCGGCTTTCACCCCGGCGGCATCCGCGTCGGCGGCGAGAGCCGCAATCGAAGCGCCGTCAAGGTGGCCGGCGAACGCCGCTACCGCGGCTACCGCACCGACCAGGAGGTCGGCGTGCGGCAGTTCGAGCTCGCCCTCAGGCGCCTTCGTCAGCTCTCGTCGCGCAACGCCGGCGTTGCCGACGAGCTCGATCTCGACGAGACCATCGAGGAGACGGCCGCCAACGCCGGCCGTCTCAGCCTCGTCTGGCGCAAGAGCCGCAAGAACGCCGTCAAGGTGCTGCTGCTGATGGACGTCGGCGGATCGATGCATCCGTACATCCGCCTCTGCAGCCAGCTCTTCAGCGCCGTCAACCGCAGCTCGCACTTCAAGGACCTGCGCTTCTACTACTTTCACAACTGCGTCTACGACTGGCTCTACCTCGACACGAGCTGC
>JAPLCL010000291.1 GCA_026392265.1 Actinomycetota bacterium | reverse complement strand
TGACGCGCAGCTCGCTGCGCGTCAGCGACACCGAGACCTCGCCGCCTGCCGGCGTGAACTTCATCGCGTTGCCGACCAGGTTCGCGACGAGCTGAGCTGCGAGCCCCTCGTCGGCCCGTACGACAACCAGAGGCTCGACCTCGGTGGTCAGGACGAGCGCCCGCCGCGCCGCGAGGGGAGCGAGACGCGCGGCCTCGCGGCCGACCAGGGCCGACATGTCCACGAAGCGGCCGTCCAGGGTCGTCGTGTCCAGGGCAGCGAGCCCGAGAAGATCGTCGACGAGCTGCGCCCCGACCTTCAGCTCATCCTTGGCGGCGATGATGTGCTCCTCGTGATCGCCGGTGCGCAGCGCCAGATCGAGCTCCGAGTTGACCACCGCGAGCGGCGTGCGCAGCTCGTGACTGGCGTCGTGGGTGAACTGCGTGAGGCGCTCGAACATTCGTTCCGCAGGGGCAAGACTGCGGCGCGCGAACCACAGGCCGAGCACGGCCGTGAGCGCCGAGACGAGCACGGCGGCGATGAAGAAGACCGCGATCTCGCCGGGGAGCTCCGCCGGCCCGATGCGGTCCTGGCCGGCCAGCTGCAGCGTGACGTCGCGGGCTCTGTCGAGCTTGGCGGTCAGCACGCGGTACGAGCTTCCGTCGGCGCGCACCGTACTCATCTCGGGGGCGTCGGGGCCGATGGGAAGACGGGCGAAGATGTCGCTGGCGTAGAGTACGCGCCCCTTGCTCGTGGCGATCTTGACGTTGAAAGCCTCTCGATGGAGCCAGCGCGCCTCCTCGACGGTGATGGGCAGCCGGATCTGCTTGTTGATCGCGGCCGCCTGGCGCTGCAGACGGATGTCGAGCTGGCGATTGACATCCGTGAACTCAATGGCGATGAACACGGCCCCCAGCACGAGCATCAACCCGAACACGAGAGCGGTGAACTGCAGCGCCAGCTTGTAGCGGAGGCGGCGGAACATGCGGCGTCAGGCGCGGATGAGGTAGCCCTTGCCGGGCACCGTGGTGATGAGGGTCTTGCCGAGCTTGCGCCGCAGATACGAGATGTGGACGTCGACCGTTTGCGAGAACAGCAGGTCCTCAGACTCCCCCCACACCTGCTCAAGTAGTGTGAGCCTGTTCTGCACGACGCCCTTGTTGCGCAGAAGGTGCTCGAGCAGCTCGTACTCCCGCGGCGCGAGGCCTACCAGCGTGCCGCCCTTGCGGACCTCGTGGCTGTTGGCGTCGAGGACGACGTCGCCGGACTGCAGCGTGGCGCTGCGCTCGGGCGTTGCACGCCGCATGAGCGTGCGTACCCGCGCGAGGAGCTCGTCGATGTCGAAGGGCTTGGGCAGATAGTCGTCGGCGCCGGTGTCGAGGCCGAGCACCACGTCACGCTTGGAGCTGCGCGCCGTCAGCATGAGGATCGGCACCGGCGCGGGGTCGTCACCTTCTCGTAGTGCCCGGCAGACCGAGATGCCGTCGAGCTTCGGCAGATTGAGGTCGAGAATGATGCAGTCGAAACGCTCCGCGAGGGCGCGACGCAGGCCCTCCTCACCGTCATGAGCTACGGCCACGGCATGGCCCTCGAGCTCCAGGAGGCTCCGCAGGTTGGCGGCCAGCTTGAGATTGTCTTCTACGACGAGGATGGTCATGCGGCATCCTGCTCACGATACCTGACGCAGGTTAAGG
>JAPLCL010000348.1 GCA_026392265.1 Actinomycetota bacterium | reverse complement strand
GGGGTCTCGATGGGGCACATGCGGCCGTAGTGCGTCGGGTGCACGTCGCGGACTTCGATGGGCGCGCGCTCGCGGGTGAGGCCGCCCGCGCCCAGAGCGCTCAGGCGACGGCGGTGCGTGAGACCGGACAGCGAGTTGGTCTGGTCCATGAACTGCGACAGCTGCGAGGAGCCGAAGAACTCCTTGAGGGCGGCGACGACCGGGCGGATGTTGACCAGCGTCGCCGGGACGATCGTGTCGGGGTCCTCGGTGGTGAGGCGCTCGCGGATGACGCGTTCCATGCGCGCCAGCCCGATACGGAAGGCGTCCTGGACGAGCTCGCCGACGGTGCGCAGCCGGCGGTTGCCGAAATGCTCGTACTCGTCGATCTCGTGGGCGATGTCCTCGCGGCGCGTCGGCAGCAGCGAGACGGCCTCGGCGGCGAAGTCTTTGGAGTCCTCGGGCACGCCGAGCTTACCGGGCAGCGAGATGAGCCGCTTGATGAGCTCGATGATGTCTTCGTTGACGAGCACGCGCACGTCGGCGTAGGGGCGCTGCTCGGGCTTGATGTGGTTGTGCAGCCGCACGTTGAGCTTGTGGCGGCCGACGCGTGAGAGGTCGTAGCGCTTGGGGTCGAAGAACAGGCCGCGGAGCATCGCCGTGGCGCCGTCAAGCGGGGGCGGCTCGCCGGGGCGCTGCTTGCGGAAGAGCTCGACCAGCGCCTCTTCTTGCGAGTGGGTGGCGTCCTTGTCGATGGTGTTCTTGATGTAGACGGACTCGTCGAACAGCTGGACGAGCTCCTCGTCGCTGCCGTAGCCCATGGCACGCAGCAGCACGGTGACCGGGAACTTGCGCTTGCGGTCGATGCGCACGTTGACGGTGCCCTTCTTGTCGATCTCGAGCTCGAGCCAGGAACCGCGCTGCGGCATGAGATTGGCGACCAGCACCTGCTTCTCACGCTCGGCCTGCTTGGGTTCCATGATGTAGGCCCCGGGCGAGCGCACCAGCTGCGTGACGACCACGCGCTCGGTGCCGTGGATGATGAAGGTGCCGCGCCCGGTCATCATGGGGAAGTCGCCCATGAACACCGATTGCTCGCGGATCTCGCCGGTCTCCTCGTTGATGAAGGAGACCTTCATGGTGAGCGGCGCCGAGAAGGTCATGTCCTTGTTGCGGCACTCGGCGATGGGCTTGGAGGGCTCGCCGAACTGGTGCTCGCCGAACTGCACGAGCAGTTTCTCTGAGTAGTCCTTGATGGGGTTGATGTCGGCGATGGTCTCGCTGAGACCGTCGCTGAGGAACCACTCCCACGATTTCCTCTGGATGTCGATGAGGTTGGGAAGCGGCAGGGGCTGGTCGAGCTTGGCGAACGACGTACGCACGCGAGGCGCCTTGGGCTCGTTCAAGCGAGTCTCCTCTTTCTAGCGTGGACCAGGGGAAAAGAGCACACCATACCGGAGGTCGAGAGGTATGGTCGCGGGTAGCGCACGGCCGAAAAAGATATCACAACGGAGAACGCGACGCAAGAGGAATGTCGGCGCGGCGGCGCCGCACGGGTGTGTAGACCCGTCGGCGCGGCGGCGCCGCACCGACGCGAAGGGCCG
>JAPLCL010000022.1 GCA_026392265.1 Actinomycetota bacterium | reverse complement strand
GGGGGGGGGTATTGGTGGGGGTCGGGGGGGTGGGGGCGGAGCATCCCTCGTTGCGCTGCATTTCTGTTTTCAGGCCGTTCTCTTCGTCTTGTCCGCTTCCATGGCGTCTCCTCCGGGCTCCGGGTACGGCTGTGCCGATTGTATCGCAGGGCGTCCGCTCCAATCGCCGGCGTTGTGCCGCTAGAATCAGCACAGCCGAAAGGAGCCCGATGCCCGCAGCCCGCAACGACCTCACCATCGCCGAGTTCACCATGGACGACTACCCCGTGGTCCACGTCCTCTGGCAGCGCTGCGATCTGTGGATGCGCCTCTCGGACGGGCCAGACCCGACGCTGCTCAAGCTCACGCGCGACCCGGGCCTCTTCTTGGTCGCGCGCGACGCCGGTGGTTGTTTGGTCGGCACGGTGATGGGCGGCTGGGACGGCCGCCGCGCCTACGTATACCACCTCGCGGTGCTGCCGGAACGGCGGCGGCAGGGCATCGCCGACGCTCTCATGGAGGAGCTCGAGGAGCGCTTCCGCCGGCTCGGCGCGCTCAAGGCCAAGACGCAGATTCTCACGGACAATGAGTCATCGCGCGCCTTCTTCAGCCGCCGCGGCTACGTCCGCGAGGACTTCTGCGAGCCCTGGGGCAAGGAGCTCGCGGAGGGCGGGGCGCCGCCCTGCAGGTGATGAGCTCCGGCGCCTCCGTGCGAGGCGCGAGCGAGCTGTAGCGGGGTCGTCTCCCGTCAGCCCTTCGGCTGCTGCTGCGTGATGCAGTGTACGTTGCCGCCGCCGAGCACGATCTCGCGGCCGGGCACCGTCACGACCCTGCGCTCGGGGAACAGGCGCTGCAAAGCAGCGAGTGCGACGCCGTCGTTGGCATCGTCGAAGGCGGGCATGATCACGCCGCCGTTGACGATGAGGAAGTTGAGGTAAGAGGCGGCCGTCTTGTCGCCGGGCACCCGCGCGATGCTGCCTTCGGCGGAGTCGACGCTCCAGGCCTCGTCCTCGGTGATCACCATGATCGCCGGCATCGGCATGGTGTGCACCTCGAGCCGGCGCCCCTTGGCGTCGGTGGCCGCCTGCAGGCGCCGCAGGTTGTCCTGCAGGAGCTCGTAGCGCCAGTCGTCCTTGTCTTCCGTGATCGCGGCCAGCACGACGCCGGGCCGCACGAAGCAGGCGACGTCGTCGACGTGTCCATTGGTCTCGTCGGGGTCGATGCCCTTGGCCAGCCAGATGACCGCGTCCACATTCAGGTACTCGCGCAGGTTCTCTTCGATCTCCTCGCGGTTGAGCTGCGGGTTGCGACCGGGGGAAAGAAGGCACTCCTCCGTTGTGAGGACGGTGCCTTCGCCGTCGACGTGGATCGAGCCGCCCTCCATCACCAGGTGCGCCTTGTAGCGCGCGACGCGCTCGAGCTCGGAGATCTTGAGCGGCACCAGCTGATCCTTGTCCCAGGGGAAGTAGAGGCCGTCGTAGAGGCCGCCCCAGGCGTTGAAATCCCAGTCGACCAGGCGCACGTCGCCCTTGTCGTTGACGACGAAAGTGGGTCCGCAGTCGCGCATCCAGGCGTCGTTGCTCGAGATCTCGACGACGCGCACGTGCGCCGGCAGGAGGTTGCGGGCGTTCTCGTATTGGTCGTTGTTCACGCCGACCGTGACCGGCTCGAACTGCGCGACGGCGGTCGCCACCTGGGCCCAGGCGCGCTGCGCCGGCTTGGCGCCCAGGCGCCAGTTGTCCGGGCGCTGCGGCCAGAGCATCCAAAGTTGCCTGTGTGGCTCGAACTCGCCGGGCATGCGGAAGCCGTCGGCGCGGGGCGTGCTGTCGATCGTGGGGCTCATGCTCTTCCTCCGGATCGCGGCGATGCTCAGGCGAGCAGAGCCTTGCCGATTGGCTGCAGGTTGGGATCGGCCGGCAGCTCGTCGATGCCGATCAGGGCAAGCATGAGGGCCTTCTGGAAGTGCATGCGGTTCTGCGCCTGTGGGAAGACGATCGAGGCGTCGCTGTCGGCGACGTCGTTGGTGACCTCCTCGCCGCGCATGGCCGGCAGGCAGTGCATGAACCGGGCGCCGGGCTTCGTGTGGCTCCAGAAGTCCTTGTTGACCTGGAACGGCTGGAACGCGGCGATGCGATCCTTGTACTCGTCCTCCTGGCCGGTCCA
>JAPLCL010000391.1 GCA_026392265.1 Actinomycetota bacterium | reverse complement strand
GTGGTGCCGCCAGTGGTGCCGCCAGTGGTGCCGCCAGTGGTGCCGCCAGTGGTGCCGCCAGTGGTGCCGCGGCGCTCCTCGCCCTGCTCTGAGGCTCGTTGAGGCCCTCATGCGGCTGGGGCCGACGCCTCTTCAGGCGCCGGCCCCAGCCGGGTCACTCACAGAAAGACCCGCGGCCGCGGGTCTCCGGTGTGTTACTTGCTCTTACCGATCTTGAACATCTTGGTGCCGCAGTCTGGGCAGATGCCCTGAGTGGCGGGCTTGCCGTTCTTCATCGTCACGGCCTGCTCGTCCTTCATGGTCTTCTTGGCACGGCACTTCACACAGTAAGCCTCGGTCGCCATACAGACTCCTTTCGGGCCACGTGTGCGGGTCACTCTCCCGCCCCCCGTATATCGCGGGCAGCATACTCCCTCCCTCCCCTCCGCGCAATGAGCCTGTGTCGAGCCTGACGCCGCGGCCGACGCGATGCGTGTCACCGAGCCTGCGAAGGACCCTCCTGACTGCAGCCGTTCGAGCCCTGCGGTACACTTACGATTCACGAGGAGGACGCACGTGCCCGAGCTCGCCGAGTACCTCACAGAGTGGATCCGCGCCGAGGTCACCGCAGGTGACGGCCGCGGCGCGGTCTTCGGCCTGTCCGGCGGCATCGACTCCGCCGTGGTCGCCGCCCTGGCCAAGCAGGCCTTCCCGCACCACACGCTGGGCGTCGTCATGCCCTGCCACAGCGATCCGCGGGACGCCGCGGACGGCGCGCTCGTGGCGCACCATTTCGGCGTCCCTTCGGCGACCGTCGACCTGGGCCCGGTCTACGACCTCCTCCTCGTACAGCTGGCCGGCTCCAGCAGCGACCTGCCGGACAGCCTGCTGGCCACCGCCAACCTCAAGCCGCGCCTGCGTATGACCACGCTGTACGCCTTCGCCAACCAGCTCGGCTACCGCGTGCTCGGCACCGGCAACCGCAGCGAGATCGCTGTCGGCTACTTCACCAAGTACGGCGACGGCGGCGCCGACCTGCTGCCCCTGGGCAGCCTGGTCAAGAGCGAAGTCCGCGAGCTCGCGCGGAGCCTGGGCGTGCCCGAGCGTATCATCACCAAGCCGCCGTCGGCCGGCCTCTGGGCCGACCAGACCGACGAGGCCGAGATGGGCCTCACCTACGAGGAGCTCGATGCCTACTTGCTTACGGGCATGGCGTCGCCGGCCGTCAAGGCCAAGGTCGACGCCATGAACGCCGCCAGCGAGCACAAGCGCGCGCTCCCCCACGTGGCCCCCAAGCCCGGCGCCTGAGAAAGCAGCAGTCTCTTCGGAGGGAGAACCTTGTCTGTCGTCGTCCAGAAATACGGTGGTTCGTCGGTCGCCGACGCCACCCGCATCGGCAACGTGGCGCGCCGCATCGTCGCCACCTTTGAGCAGGGCCACAGCGTGAGCGCCGTGGTCAGCGCCCGCGGCGACACCACCGACGAGCTCGTCGAGCTGGCCCGGGAGATCACGCCCGATCCGCCGGAGCGCGAGATGGACATGCTCCTGTCGGCCGGCGAGCGCATCAGCTGCGCCCTGCTGGCCATGGCCATCCACCGCCTGGGCTACGAAGCCGTGAGCCTCACCGGCTCCCAGGCCGGCATCCTCACCGACACCGTGCACACCAAGGCGCGCATCCTCGACATCCACCCGGCGCGCGTGCAGGAGGCCATGGACGCCGGCAAGATCGTGCTCGTGGCCGGCTTCCAGGGCGTGTCCACCGAGAAAGACGTCACCACGCTCGGCCGCGGCGGATCCGACACCACGGCCGTCGCCCTGGCCCACGCCCTGGGCGCCGACGTCTGCGAGATCTACACCGATGTCGACGGCGTCTACACCGCCAACCCCAGCCTCGTGGCCAAGGCCCGCAAGATCGACCACATCTCCTACGATGAGATGCTCGAGATGGCCGCCGCCGGCGCGCAGGTGCTCGCCGCGCGCGCCGTCGAGTACGCGCGCAAGTACGACATCCCCATCCACGTGCGCTCGAGTTTCACCGACTACGACGGCACCTGGGTGAGAGAGGAAGATGACACCATGGAGAGCCCGATCATCAGAGCCGTCACCTACACCACCGACGAAGCCCGGGTGACCGTGCGCGGCGTGCCCGACCAGCCCGGCGTCGCCGCCCAG
>JAPLCL010000168.1 GCA_026392265.1 Actinomycetota bacterium | reverse complement strand
GAGGAAATCGCGCGAGAGGATCGACTCCACCTGGTCGTGGCTCTGAAAAAGCCGCCAGCGCCAAGCCATCAGGGCGATGGTGGCGACGGCCGTCACGACAAGGAACCCGGAGAGGATCCAGACCAGCAGCGGGTTCTTCTCGAAGGCGTGGACCGACTGGATCAGCCCGGTCCGCGTGGTCCAGGTGGCGAGGATAGTGAACCAGAAGGTGGCCGCGGCGAGGCCCAGAGCCCAGTGCTTGAAGAGGCCGCGCGACTTGTAAAGAGTGAAGGCGTGCAGCAGAGCCGTGGCTGTGAGCCACGGCACCAGCGACGTGTTCTCGACCGGGTCCCAGCCCCAGTAGCCGCCGAAGCTGAGCACGACGTAGGCCCACCAGGCGCCGAGGCCGATGCCGAGCGAAAGGAAGAGCCAGCCGGCCACGGCCCACTTCTGAGAGAGCGTCACCCAGAGTCTGTCGGCACGTCCCAGGAGCAAGGTGGAGACGCCGAACGCAAACGGCACGGCGAGGCCGACGTAGCCGATGAACAGCGCCGGCGGGTGCAGCACCATGGCCGGGTGCAACAACAGCGGGTTGAGGCCGAAGGGCTGCGTGCCCGCTTCAGCCGCGACAAACGGGTTGGACCCGGTGTCGAGCACCATGAGCGCCACGAAGACGCCGCCGATGCTGCACATCACCATCACGGCGCCGCCGGTGATCCGCTCTACCTTGTTCAGGTCGAGCAGGGCGATGACCACGGCGACCACGGCGATGAGCAGCAGCCAGAGAAGGAACGAGCCCTGCTGCCCCGCCCAGAATCCCGCGATGCGGTAAAACGTGGACAGGCTGGCGGCGGAGTTCTCGGCGACGTAGCCGAAACTGAAGTCCTTTTTGAGGAAGGCCTGCAGCAGCACCGCGCTGGCGACGACGCTCGCGAGGAAGAACGCGTAGACCGCGTAATAGCCGTTGCGCAGCAGGTCCTTGCGGTCCCAGAGCATACCGAGAGCGAGGAAGAGAACGCTCGCCAAAGAGAAGGCGAGCGCGGCCCAGAGTGAGTATCTGCCCAGTTCCAGCACGGGCGCGCCCCTACTGCGAGGTCTGAGCCGCGGGTGACGCCGAGCCCTTGTACTTGCTCGGGCACTTGGTCTGGAGCTGGTCGGCTGAGACCACCCCGTCGACGGCGGCGTACTTGCCGACCACCACGACGTCGACGCCGTCTTCGAAGGTACCGGGCATCTGCCCGCTGTAGGTCACCTTGACGGTGTCGGTCTTGCCGGTGAGGTCCTGGATGGTGAAGTGCACGCCACTGGCGTCGCGATTGATCGTGCCGTCGACGACCCGGCCGCCGACCTTGACGTTCTTACCGTCGTACTGGCCGGTCGTGAGATCGGCGACCTGCCGGTAGTAGGCACCCTGTTTCTGGACCAGAAAGACGACACCGATGACGAACACCACGACGATCACGCCGGTGGCGATGAGCAGACGCGTACGGGATTTCTTGTTCACGCGGATACCCCCGGTTGTATTTCGAGCGGCGACTCATAGTGTAGCCCACGAACGGTCTTCTTTCCATTTCCACTGTCCCCGGGATGATTAAGTCCTGTGAAGGAGGGCGGCTGTGGGCGGCGTAGCTAGCAGCATGCCCATCGACAAACGTCGCGAGAGCAAGCTCATCGCCGTGATCAACGCCGATGTCTCCGGCGCCGGCGACGCGGATGTCGGCCGCCGCCTGAGGCCCGCCCTCGAGCGTCTCAACCAGCTCTTCGCGCCGGCCGTCGCCGAACCGTTCGCCGTGGCCGGCGCCGGTCGCGTCGAGGGCGCCCTGGCCGACCCGGCGCAGGCGCCACTCTGCATCAGCGTGCTCCGCGAGAGCCTGGCTCCACTCGAGCTGCGGGTCGGCGTGGGCATCGGCACGGTGGAGCACGTGCGTGACTCGGCGGCCGACGGGCGCGACGTCTACTCCCTGGCCCGTCGCGCTCTGCAGCTCGCCGTGCGCGACGGCGGCCTTTGCCGCTACCTCGGCACCGGCGAGGCCGGCGACGTACTGCTGGGCGCCCTGTGCCGTCTCGTCGACCCTCTCATCCGGGCGCGCACCCAGAAACAGTGGGAGGCGATCGCCGCGTATCGGGAGCTCGGCCACCAGCGCGACGTGGCCGCACGACTGGGAGTGACGCGCCAGAGCGTGGGCGACCGCCTGACCGCCGGTCACCGCCGTTCGGTGGAAGAGGCGGACGCGGCCGTGGCCACGTACCTGAGCTACTTCCGCCGGCAGCGCTTCACGCCCTGAGATGCGCGGCCGGCCGCCGGCCCCGGCTCCCTGCCGGCGTCAGCCCGTGGGCGCGGGCGGCGGTTCGGGCCTGGCGCAGTCGCCGCCCAGGTCGAGCAGCTTCTCCACCGCATGCGGCAGCGCTGGGGCGATCATCGCGAACTGCTCGCGACACGCGCGCGGGCTGCCCGGCATGTTGATGATCAGCGTCTTGCCGCGGATACCGCTGACGGCCCGCGAGATCATGGCGTGCGGCGTCGTGGCGGCCGAACCGGCGCGCATCGCCTCGGCGAAGCCCGGCGCCTGACGCTCCAGCACCTCGAGCGTCGCTTCGGGCGTCACGTCACGCGTGGTCATCCCCGTACCGCCCGTGGTCAGGATGAGGTTGACCTTGGTCTCGTCGGCCCAGCGCCGCAGCTCAGTCGCGATCTGTTCGGTCTCGTCGGGGACGATGGCACGCTCCACGGAGGCGACGCCCAAGACGCGCAGCGCCTCCTCCAGGGCGTCGCCGCTCGTGTCCTCGCGCTCTCCGCGGGAGCCTTTGTCGCTCACCGTGAGCACGCCGGCCACGATGAGGCTCTGCTTGAGTAGCACGATGCCGTTGCCGGGCAGGATCTCCCCGCCCTCGATGACGCGCGCGAAGATGCCCTCGCGCGGCATGACGCAGTCGCCGGCCTGGTGGAAGATCGCGCAGCGGTCGTGGCACACCTTACCGATCTGGGTGACCTCGAGGAGGCACTCGCCGGCGTAAAGGCGCGCACCCACCGGAAGCTTGTAGACAACAAGGCCCTCGGTGGTGATGTTCTCGCCGAAGGCGCCCGGCTCTACCGTCGGGCAGGCGGCCTTCATCTTCTCGACGCTCTCGTTGGCCAGCAGGCTCACCTGGCGATGCCAGGGACCAGCGTGCGCGTCGCCCTCGACGCCGTGCTCGACCACCAGGGTGATCGACGCGACGGGTTCCTTGCGCACGCCCTTTTCGGCGGCC
>JAPLCL010000252.1 GCA_026392265.1 Actinomycetota bacterium | reverse complement strand
GCGTCCAGAGGGATCTGGCCGGACACGAAGACGAGATCGCCGACGCCGACACACGGCGAGTACGGCCCCACGGCCGGGGCCGCGTCTGCTGAGGCGAAGACTTGCTTATCCATTCTGAGGCGTCCTTTCTTGGCGTGACTTCAGGAGAACAAGGCGCGCACGGCGACGTAGGCCAGGAGCACGCCGATGACGAGCACCGCGAAGTAGACGAAGGTCGAGATAGTTCTCGGGCTGGGCGGCTTGTACTCGCGTGGCATGGGACTCCCTCGAGTGTCAATAGCGGACGGCGACGGCCTCGATCTGCAGGCGCACGCCGCCCGGCAACCATGCTACACCGACCAGCGTACGCGCCGGGCGTGGTTCCGAGAAGAAGGCGGCGAAGGCGTCGTCGACAGCGGCCGTGTCGGCGTGATCGACGAGGTAAACGGTCACGGTCGCGACGGCGTCGTGCGACAGCCCGGTGGAGCGCAGCTGGTGGCCCATCGCTTCGAGGGCGCGGCGCGCCTGCTCGGCGGCGGAGCCGCCGACGACCGCGCCGCGCTCGTCCACCGGCAGCTGCGCCGAGACGAACACGAGATGCCCTGCCGAGACGGCCGCCGAGTACGGGCCGGGCGGCGGTGGCTCCTGCATGGATCTGAAGGCGTGGCGGGTCATGCATCGAGTCTTCCCGTCGTGCGGCAAACGGACGCGTCGGGGAGCGCCGCCACAGGCGCGCCCCGACGCGGTGACGCCGCGGCGGTCAGACGTCGAGGATCTTCGCCGCCAGGATCGCGGCGTTGCGCGCGCCGTTGATGGCGACGCAGGCTACAGGTACGCCGGGCGGCATCTGCACGATGCTCAGCAGCGAGTCCAGCCCGCCGAGATCGCTGGTCTTGATGGGTACGCCGATGACCGGGATGTTCGTGTAGGCCGCGAGCACGCCGGGCAGGGCTGCCGCCTTGCCGGCGCCGCCGATCAGCACCTTGATGCCACGCGACTGCGCGGTGCGCGCGTAGTGCGCGACCTTGTCTGGGTCGCGGTGCGCCGAAAGCACGTTGAGCTCGTATTTGATCTTGCGTTCGTCCAGCTCCTTGCAGGCCGCCTCCATGACCCCACGGTCGCTCTCGCTGCCCATGACGATACCGACCAGCACGGGCTCCATCTGGATACCCTGGAGGATCGTCTCGACCTCGGTCCTGGTCTCTTCCACCTCAGACTCCTCTCGCTCAGCCGGCGAACCCGGCCGGGAACAGATCGAGCTCGCCGGCCGCCGCCTTGACCGCGCGCGCGGCGATATCCGGGCGCACTTGCGCGCCGTCGAAACTGATCTCGCGCACGGCTTGGTAGGCGCGCTCGCGCGCGACCGCGAAGCCTTCGCCGAGGGCGCTGACCGCGAGCACGCGGCCGCCGGCCGTGACGACGTCGCCGTGTTGCAGCGCCGTGCCGGCGTGATACACGGTGACGTCATCCATCGCGCCGGCCGCCGCGAGGCCACTGATCACGTCGCCCTTGTGACTGCTCGCGGGGTAGCCGGCGGACGCCATCACCACGGTGACGCAGTCCTGCGGCTTCCAGGCGGCCTTCACGCCGGCGAGCTCTCCGGAGGCGCCGGCGGCGCACAGCTCGAGCAGGTCGCTGTCCAGGCGTGGCAGCACGGCCTGCGTCTCGGGGTCGCCGAAGCGGCAGTTGAACTCGAGGACCTTGACGCCGGCGTCGGTGGCGATGAGGCCGGCGTACAGCACACCGCGGAAGGGGATGTCGCGCTTGCGCAGGGCCGCGATGACCGGCTCGGCGACGTGTTCCATGGCCGCGTCGATGGCCTTCTGTTCGAAGCCGGGCACCGGGCAGTAGCTGCCCATCCCGCCGGTGTTGGGGCCCTGATCGCCGGCGAAGATACGCTTGTAGTCCTGCGCCGGCGCCAGCGGGACGGCATTACGGCCGTCGCAGAGGACGAGTAGCGAGACCTCCGAGCCGGCGAGGAACTCCTCGATGATCACGACGTCGCCGGCGGCGCCGAAGTCGCGGGTCACGAAGCAGCTCGCGACCGCAGCCCTGGCCTCGTCGACGTCGTTGCAGATGATGACGCCCTTGCCGGCGGCCAGGCCGTCGGCCTTGACGACCAGCGGATAGGGGCCGTTGGGGCTGAGTGCGGCGAGCGCCGAGTCCAGGGTCTCGTGGCGGCTGTACGCCCCGGTGGTCACGCCGCCGGCGCGCATCACCTCTTTGGCGAAGACCTTGCTGCCCTCGAGCCGAGCCGCCTCACGGTTGGGGCCGAAGATGGCGAGGCCGTGCTCTTCGAAAAGGTCGCAGATGCCGGCCACGAGCGGCGCCTCGGGGCCGACCACCGTGAGGTCGACCTGCTCACGGCTGGCGAAGTCGAGGAGCGCCGGGAGATCGTCCGCGTCGACGCCGATGTTGTCCGCGAGAGCGGCCGTCCCCGCGTTGCCGGGGGCACAGAAGATGCGGTCGGCGAGTGTTGACTGAGCGAAGGAGTGGACGAGGGCATGTTCCCTGCCGCCGCCGCCGACCACGAGCACCCGCATGAGGCCTCCCGCAGACCGGATGGGATAGCGCCGGGCGGCGCTGCGCCGGCCCGGCCTGACGCTCGCAAGTCTACTCGCGCGGGCGGCGCTTGGGGAAGGGGCCGGCCCAGTCGGGCCGGCCCCTTCCTTTTTGAGGTGCCGCGCGCGTCTCTTTCGCGCGTACCTATTGCTTAGTCAGCCAGTTCAAGTAGCTGAGCTCCTGGCCGAGCAGCGCCCCTACTTCGAGCATGTTGTTGACACGCATGCGCAGGCTGAGGCTGTCAGCGTCACGCATCTTCTGCACCGTGGCGGCCGCGCCCGCGTAGTCGCCGGCCGCGATCTTGGCCAGCACGGGCGACATGTCGAACTG
>JAPLCL010000251.1 GCA_026392265.1 Actinomycetota bacterium | reverse complement strand
TAGAGCTCGCGGGCCATCTCGCCGACGCTGTTGCCCGCGGCAAAGCGGCGCCGCGTGTCGGCGCTGTAGACCTCGAGCTCGGGGCGATGGATGGCGAGCCAGAGGCGCTTGCCACATTGCAGGCCGGCGGTGAGGCGGGATTTCGAGAGGCGAAAGGTACGCACTTTGCCTATTCTATCCCGTCAGGCCCCCGGGCGTGGGCGGCCGAGCTCCGCGGGCGCACCGGCGCCAGCCTCGAGGCCGGCGCCGGAGGTGTGACGCCGGGGATACTTAAGGCATGTTCAAGCATCGCAGACACGTGGCTCTAGTCCTGTTGCTGGTCGCCGTCGCGGCCGTGATCGCCTTCGGCACCGGCCTCACCCTGTGCATCGACTGGGGTGGCGCCAGCGCGCCGCCGCACTTCTACGGTCAGCCGGGCGCCCTCGTCCTCCATCTCCTGCCGTGAACGGCCCGGCCCAGCTGGGACCGGTCGCGGCCGCACGGCCTCGCGCTCTCGGCCCCTGCGCGCGTACAATCTCCGCAGGTCATCGTCGTCCATATCGTCCACACCGCGGAGGAGCTCATGCCCGAGTACGCGCCTCAGCCCGACCCATCCCGACTGATCGCGGAGCTGGCGCTGGACCGGCCACTGATCGGCTTCTACGACGCCCCCGACCCCGACGCGTTCGCCCCGCTCGTGGCACCCAGATCGGGGCCCGGACGCGGCCCCTGCGTGTTTCACTTCTATCGCTGCTGGCTCAAGGGCGAGACGCTGCATCTGACCGCCGACAACTTCGGCTGCGGCGGCTGCGGCCGCGCCTTCTTCGGCGTGCAGACCCGCGAGCGCGACGACTTCATCGACTTCCTCTGGGGCGACGAGGGCCTGCGCGCCTCGCGGCGACTCATGGCCGACTGGGTCGACAACGCCCCGACCTACAGGCCCGAGCACGGACACGTGCTCGTCGGGCCGCTCAGGCCCGAGCTCGCCCGGTATCTCAAGACAGTCACCTTCTGGGTCAACCCGGACCAGCTCAGCGTGCTCCAGCACGGCGCCTACCACCATCACGCCTGGGGCCAGCCGGACCCGGTGACCGTCCCCTTCGGCGCGGGCTGCTCCGAGCTCGTCGTCCCGTTCCGCGACCTCGACGAGCCGCAGGCGGTGATCGGCGGCACCGACATCGCCATGCGCGGCGACCTCCCGGCGGACGTGCTCGCCTTCACGGTCACGGTGCCGCTGTACACGCGTCTCTGCGAGCTCGGCGACGCCAGCTTCCTTGGGAAAGGGTTCCTGGGCCGGCTGCGCAAGGCGCGCGGCGGGTCGCTGGGCTGAGGACAGGCCGCCAGTATGACCCGCCGCGAAGCCCTCCGCCGCCTCGACCGCAACCGCGAGAAGCTGCGCACCTTCGACGTGCGCCACATCTCGGTCTTCGGCTCCACGGCCCGCGACCAGGCCACACTGCACAGCGACGTCGACGTGCTCGTGGAGTTCCACCCTGAGGCGCGCGTGGGCCTGTTCACCTTCGTGCGCCTGCTCGACTTCCTCTCCGACGTGATGGGCACGCGCATCGACCTCGCGACGCCCGCCGCCCTGCGCCCGGAGATGCGCGCCGAGATCCTTGCGGAGGCCGTGCGTGCTTTCTGACCGTCCCGACCGCCGCCGTCCGGGCTACGAGGAGCGCCAGGTCAAGCTGCGCTTTCGCGACTGGCGCTTTCGTGTGCGCGACATCCTTGCCGCCGTGCGCGCGATCGACGCCTACACCGACGGCATGACGTGCGACGAGTTCGTTGCCGACGCGCGCACCATGGACGCCGTGGTCCGCAACCTCATGACGATGGGCGAGTCGATCCGCTGGATCCCCGAGCCCATCCTCGAGGCGCACCCCGCGGTGCCGTGGCGCACGCTGCGCGGCATGCGCAACGTGGTCGTGCACGAGTAC
>JAPLCL010000343.1 GCA_026392265.1 Actinomycetota bacterium | reverse complement strand
CTGGAGGCCATGAAGCAGGGGCCGGAGCGGGCCGCCGATCCGATCAGTGCCCTCACGCCGCGGCAACGGGAGGTCCTTCAGCTGCTCGCCGAAGGGCGTTCGGCCAAACAGATCGCCACGAGCCTCTCGATCTCGGTGCGGACGGTGGAGTTTCACAAGTACCAGATGATGGAGACGCTGGGCCTGCACACCAACGCCGAGCTGATCCACTGCGCCATCAAGAACGGCCTCGTCGAGTTCTGAGCCTCCGGCCTGCGGCCACGCGCTCGCCGCCGACTTCAGCCTCGTAGCTTCTCTGCCCCAGGCCCCGTACTTTCCCGAGGTCACAGCGCACCGGATCCCGGCTAGTCTCCGCATCACAATCACCTTTGTCCGGGAGCGCGGGCGTAGCTTCAGGCAGAAACCAAGGAGGAACAGTGGATAGTAAGTGGCAAGGCTGGGCGGCGATGGCCGGCATTCTGATGGTCGTCGTGGGTGCTTTCTAGGCGTTCAGCGGGTTCATCGGCCTGTTCAACGACGAGTGGATCGTGCGGGGCTTCCATGCCTACTTCTTCATCGATCTCACCGCGCTCGCCTGGTGGTACCTCATCATCGGCCTTATCCTGATCCTGGCAGGATTGGCCGCCATGCAGATGAAGGCGTGGGGCAGATGGGTCGGTGTGATCGCCGTGGGCCTCGCCATGATCTCCGAGTTCATGTGGCTCCCGATCTACCCGCTCTGGTCGATCCTCCTGATCACCCTCTACTTCTTCATGATCATCGGCCTCATGGTCGCGCGGCCAAGCGAGTAGAGACGCCGGCCGGCAACCCCCCGCCGGCACGTCGCATCTCGCTGTGACACGCCGCCCTCGCCGACCGCGCTCTTCGGTCGGCGAGGGCGGCCTCGTCATTCTCGCAACGATCGGGAGCAGCCGCTGGGCAGCGGCCGGCACCCCCGCCGCGAACGGAGGGGCAAGGTCAGTCGTGAGGCGCCGCGCCCACTCCGCATCGTCGAATGGTGTCAATCGTGAGCGAGCGCACTAGAATGCGGTTGCGCTGCGAATAAGGACGGCGCGCGGTCGGAACATGACGCACGCGCCGCGCGCAGAAGTCGGGTTCTTCCACGATCGGAGGTCATGATGGCGATAGTCGAGTACCCCGAGGGCGCGGCCTTCCCCGGCGTGATCGGCCGCACCACCGACGAGTCGAGCGAGGCCTGGCCGGCGCCGGTGCGGGCCAAGAAGGGCACCCCCAATGTGCTCTTCGTCGTCCTCGACGACACCGGCTTCGGCAACCTGGGCTGCTACGGCAGCCCTATCGAGACACCGAACTTCGACGCGCTCGCCGCCGACGGCTTGCGTTTCAACAACATGCACACCACGGCGCTGTGCTCGCCGAGCCGCGCCTGCGTCGTCACCGGGCGCAACCACCACAGCAACGGCATGGCCTGCATCACCGAGTTCGCCACCGGCTACCCGGGCTACAACGGCATCATGCCGTTCGAGAACGGCATGCTCTCCGAGATGCTGCTCGAGCACGGCTACAACACCTACATGGTCGGCAAGTGGCACCTGACGCCGAGCAACCAGGAGACCGCAGCCGGGCCCTACGACCGCTGGCCCCTGGCCCGCGGCTTCGAACGCTTCTACGGCTTCCTCGGCGGCGACACCAGCCAGTGGTATCCCGACCTCGTCTACGACAACCACCAGGTCGAGCCTCCGGCGACGCCGGAGGAGGGCTACCACCTCACTCCCGACCTCGTCGACAAGTCGATCGAGTTCATCGCCGATGCGCGGCAGATCGACCCCGACAAGCCCTTCTACCTGCACCTCTGCTTCGGCGCCACGCACGCGCCGCACCACGTGCCCAAGGAGTGGGCCGACAAGTACGCCGGCAAGTTCGACGACGGCTGGCAGGCCTACCGCGAGAAGACCCTCGCGCGCCAGAAGGAGCTCGGAATCGTCCCGGCAGGCACGGAGCTCTCGCGCCACGACCCCGACGTCCCTGACTGGGCGTCGCTACCGCCGGAGGCGCGCAAGCTCTATAGCCGCATGATGGAGGTCTTCGCCGGCTTCCTCAGCCACACAGACCACCACCTCGGGCGGCTGCTCGACTACCTGCGCGCCCAGGGCCTGCTCGACAACACCATCGTCATGGTGGTCTCCGACAACGGCGCCAGCGCCGAGGGCGGCCCCACCGGGACGACCAACGAGGCGCAGTTCTTCAACAACGCTCAGGAGCCGCTCGAGGAGAGCCTCGCGGTCCTCGACGAGATCGGTGGCCCCAAGCACTTCAACCACTACCCCTGGGGCTGGACCAACGCGGGCAACACGCCGTTCCGGCGCTGGAAGCGTGAGACCTACCGCGGCGGCGCCTGCGACCCGTTCATCGTCGCCTGGCCGGCCGGCATCAAGGCCAAGGGCGAGGTCAGGAACCAGTACGCGCACATCATCGACATGGTGCCGACCGTCCTCGACCTGCTCGGCCTCGAGCCGCTGGCGGCCATCCGGGGCGTCACGCAGGCGCCCATCCAGGGCGTGAGCTTCGCGCACACGCTCGACGACGGGGCGGCCGAGACCAGGCACCACACCCAGTACTTCGAGATGCTCGGCCACCGCGCCATCTACCACGACGGCTGGCGCGCGGTCTGCCCCTGGCCCGGCCCGTCGTTCACCGAGGCCGGCGTCGGCTTCGGCCAGCCGATCTCGTCGGAGAAGCTCGCGGAGCTCGATGCGCACGGCTGGGAGCTCTACCACATCGACGAGGACTTCGCCGAGAACCACAACGTGGCCGAGGAGAACCGCGAGAAGCTGATCGCGCTCATCGCCACCTGGTACGTCGAAGCCGGCAAGTACGACGTCATGCCGGTCGACGGCAGTGGCCTCGCGCGCGTCATGGGCGAGAAGCCCCTGGTGGCCGTGCCCCGGGAGAGCTACACCTACCGGGTCGGGACGCAGTCGGTGCCGTTCTTCGCGGCGCCGCGCGTGCAGAACCGCCCGCACAGCATCACCGCGAGCGTCGAGATCCCGGAGGACGGCGCCGAGGGCGTGCTGCTCAGCCAAGGCTGCGCGGCGGGCGGCTACTCGCTGTACATGAAGGACGGCAAGCTCCACTACGTGCATAACTGGGTGGGCCGCGCCCTCTACTCGGTGACGACGGAGACGGACGTACCGGCCGGCAAGCACGAGCTGCGCTTCGAGTTCGAGCCGACGGGCGAGCCGGACCTGCCGCACGGCAAGGGCGCTCCGGGGCGGATGCAGCTCTACGTCGACGGCGCCTTGGTCGCGAACGCGGAGGCGCCGACAACGACGCCGTTCATGCTCAATCCCGGCGCCCTGACCTGCGGCGCCAACCCGGGCTCTCCGGTCACTCCGGACTACCCCAGCCCGTTCAAGTTCACCGGCACCCTGCACGAGGTGACCGTGGACGTGAGCGGCGACCTGATCCACGACCCAGAGGCCGAGCTGCGCATGCACATGGCGCGGCAGTAGGCGACACCGTTTGGCGGACCGACTGTCCGCACGGCACCTGGCGCGGGGTGGCGATGCCACCCCGCGCCAAGGTTTGACCTCGCCCCCTCAATGAGAAGACTGCAAGGGTAACCATTCGGTCAGCGTCGTCGCCGCGCGCGCCGACGCCCCGAGGACTCATCCCTCAAAGGAGTATCCATGTCAGACCAGCCCGTCTTCCTCTTCATGGGTGTCTACGGCGATCCCGCCATCGCCCGCGAGGACCTCGAGGTAGTCCGCGACCTGCACGCCACCGGCGTCATCGGCACCTATGACGCGGCCGTCGCCGTCAAAGACGCCGATGGCTCCGTCCACATCGACAAGTGGGAGAAGCCGACGCAGCACGGCGCCTGGTGGGGCCTCGGCGCCGGCGCGGTAGTCGGCATCCTCTTCCCGCCGGCGCTGCTCGGCGCCGCCGCTGTGGGCGGCGTGACGGGCGGCCTCATCGGTCACCTCCACGGCGGCATGTCCCGCAAGGACGTCAAGGAGCTCGGCGAGATGCTCGACGCCGGTGAGGCCTGCCTCATCGTCATCGGCAAGGACAAGCTCGAGGAGACCCTGGCGAAGGCCGACCTGAAGGCTCAGAAGACCATCGAGAAGCAGCTCGACACCGACGGCAAGGATCTCGAGAAGGAACTCGCCGACGCCGAGACGGCAGCCGGCTGACACAGCCACGACTGGGAGGACCCCCATGACCGACGACATCGAGAAGACGCTGGAAGACATCGAGGCACTGTTCGCGCAGACCGCTCGCGAGCTGACCACCGACGGCGACAAGGTGACTTTCCACGGCCTGTCCCCCGCCACCCTCTACTTCTCCGACCGCCCGCAGCGCGTGGTCGGGCATCTCACGACGAAGAAGTTCGTCGAGGAGTGGGGCCTCGGCGAGAACAGCTTCGCCGTCGACCCGCCGAACGCGGTGATCTCCTTCGTCGAGGCCGGCGACGAGAGCCCCGAGGACGCCATCGTGGTGCTCAAAGACCCAGTACTCGACGGCGACAAACTCACGTACACCGTAGACATGCTCGAAGGCAGCCTCCCGCCGAAGGGCGAACTGGTCTCCGTGTTCATCGACCCCTTCGGACGGCCGCTCTCACCGGTTTCGCTGGCCGGCATGAACCGGCGCTCGCGGCGCAGGGGCCGCCGATAGGATCGTCGCCGCGGGCGAGAAGCCGCCGGCAACGAAGAAGCGACGGGGCGGCCTCACGGCCGCCCCGTCGCGTCGCACTTCTTCCTGAACGGTGGCGCCGTCAGCGGGAGTCGCGCCGCGCCTGACGCCGCTTGTGCCGACGCCACATCAGCGCGAACTGCCCGATCACGAACGCCACCACGGCGGTGATCAGCAGCCCGAGCCAGAGCGGAAAAGTGAACGACCAGAACAGGAACTTGAACGTCGTGTCCGCCGTGTTCTGGAAGATGAAGATGAGTAGCAGCACGAGCAGGATGCCGCCGCCGATCAAGAAGCCGTTGCTTCCTCCCGATCCCTGCGAACTGCCCTGCGGATCATTGCCGGCCATTGCGTTCCTCCTCGTCGGTCCGACCTGCCTGCGGCCTATCTACCCGCCGTGGCACTATCTGTCACGCGACGCAGCGGATGCGATATCCTTCCGTGACCATTCGGTCACTTGACGAACGACGTCCGCCCGCGCGCGAGGGATCGCCGGCGGCCCCAAGAGAGTGAGGTCAACATGCAATGGCTCGGATTCCTGCCGTGGTGGATCCTGGTGCCGTACCTTGTCGTCTGGCTGTACGTCATGGTCACCCTGATCATGGAGGACCGCGAGCCCGCGGACACGCTCGCCTGGGCGTTCGCGCTCCTCCTCGTACCAGTGCTCGGGATCGTCTTCTACTACATCGCCGGCCGCGATTGGGCGACCATCACCGAGAAGAAGAAGTGGATGCAGGACTACCTCGCGCAAGTGCAGGACGTGCTGAAGTCGTTCTTCGCACGTAACGCGGCCGCCGACCGGCGTCTTCGGGAGCGCTTCGGCGGCACGTACGTGGAGCGTCTGAGCGACACCATGTCCCGCGAGGACGGCCTCGGCGTGGTGACCGCCGACCGCGCCGAGATCTTCCCGACCGGGGAGGAGAAGTTCGGCCGCCTGAAGGCCGATCTGGCGGCGGCGCAGCGCTTCATCCACGTCCAGTACTTCATCTGGGAGGACGACGAGCTGACCGACGCGCTCACCGAGATCCTCAAGGAGCGCGTCCAGGCCGGCGTGCAGGTGCGCTTTCTCTACGACTACCTGGGCAGCAAGCACTGGGACAAGTCAAAGCTCGAGGCGCTCGTGCCGCTGGGCGGAAAAGTGGCCAAGGACGTCGTCTCGCTGTCCCATATGAACTACCGCGACCACCGCAAGATCGTCGTCATCGACGGCGACATCGGCTACACCGGCGGCTACAACGTGGGCCAGGAGTACGTGGACGGCGGCGAGCGCTTCGCCGTCTGGCGCGACACGCACGTGCGCGTCACCGGCCAGGTCGTGGGCGAGCTCGAAGCGCTGTTCGCGGCGCGCTGGTTCGACCAGACCAAGGAGGACGTCCTCACAGATGAGTACCTCCCCGCGCCGTCTTCCGACGGCGCTGAGACCGGCATCCTCTGCCAGGTCGTCGCGCAGTCGGTGGAGGACAAGTGGAATTCGTCGCGCCGCGCGCACATGGTGGCCGTCGGCAACGCCGCCAAACGAGTGTGGATCCAATCGCCGTATTTCATCCCTGAGGTGGGGCTCTACGACACCATGATCAACGCGGCGCTGAGCGGCGTGGACGTGCGCTTCATGATGACCGGCGTGCCCGACAAGAAGGTGCCCTACTGGGCCGCGTGGACGTACTTCCGCCCGCTGCTCAAGGCGGGCGTCAAGATCTACCTCTACAAGGCCGGTTTCCTGCACTCAAAGACACTCACCGCCGACGGGCAGATCACCGCCATCGGTACGATGAACATGGACATCCGCAGCCTGCGGCTCCACAAGGAGCTCATGCTGTGGATGTACGACGAGGGGCTCGCCAAACGGCAGGAGCAGCTCTTCGAGGAGGACATCGCGAACTCTCACGAGGTGACGCTCATGGACGTCGACGCCTTGAGCCGGACGACGCGCTTCCGCAACTCGTTCATGCGCCTGCTGTCGTACTTCATCTGAGACAGTGGCCGAGACGGAGCCCAAGGAGGCGCGCGAGCATCGCGTCGTCGGCGAGGCCCGCTGGCCGATGGCGGTCGCGGTCCTGGCCGTCATCGTGATGACCATCCTCCTTCCGAACAGCCTCATCGCGCGCCCACGCTGGGGCGTGCCACTCGTGGAGGGTCTCCTGCTCGTCGCCGTGATGATCGGCGACCCGGGCAAGATCGATCGGCGTTCGCGAACCGTGCGCACGCTCTCGGTCACGCTGATCGCGCTGCTGGTCGGCACGACGCTGTGGTGCACGACCCAGCTGATCGCTGAACTCATCCAGGGCGGGCCGGCGACCAGCTCAGGCGGGGCCTTGCTGGCCGCCGGCGGCATCGTGTGGCTGTCCAACTGCCTCGCCTTCGGCCTGCTGTATTGGGAGCTCGACAGCGGCGGGCCGGCCGTTCGCGCCCACGGCCTGCCGGCCCACCCCGACTTCGCCTTCCCTCAGCAGCTGTCGCCAGAGCTCGCCCCAAAGGACTGGCGGCCACAGTTCGTGGACTACATGTACCTCGGGTTCACCAGCGCCACCGCGTTCAGCCCCACCGACATCATGCCGCTGCGCGCCTGGAACAAGATCGCCATGATGGCCCAGTCGGCTATCTCACTGGCCCTTCTGGGCCTCGTGATCGCCCGCGCCGTCAACGTCCTGCAGTAGGGCCGCGGACAAAGGAAGACCGTGATGAACGAGCAGCGATCGAAACGCAAGGAAGGTGTGGAAGGCCGCATCCGGCGCCGCTCCGGCAAGGCTGTCGCCAGCCGGCGTGTGTTCGCCTATCTCGCCGGGGCGACCGCCGTCATCGGCATCAGCGCCGGCATCCTCGTGACGATCATCGATCACGAGGACTTTGCCACTGTCGGGGACGGCATCTGGTGGGCGATCGTCACGCTGGGCACGGTGGGCTACGGCGACATCGTGCCGCACACCCCCTGGGGCCGCGTGGTGGGCTCCGTTGTCATCGTCGTCGGCGTGACCTTCATCTCGTTCCTTACGGCCACCGTGACCTCCATGTTCGTGTCCGCCGACCAGGATGAACGGACCGCCGATGCGAATGCGGCGCGCGCCTCTCGCGAGGCGGAGACTAAGGCGATGCTGCAGGAGCTGCTGGACCACACTGCGGCGATGGAGGCGAAGCTGGAGGCACTCGCCAAGGAGAAGCCGGGCCAGTAGCCGTCCGCGGACGAGTCGGTGTGTGAAGGAGGCTCATGAGCGCGACCAGCCCTCATCGCGTCGAACGCTGGGTGCCCGGGGCGCGCGTTCTGCGCACCTACGAGAAGCAATGGCTGCGCGCCGACCTCGTGGCCGGCGTCGTGCTGGCCGCCATCCTCGTGCCCCAGGGTATGGCCTACGCCGAGCTGGCCGGCCTGCCCGCGGTCACCGGCCTGTACACGACCATCGCCTGCCTCGTCGGCTACGCGATCTTCGGCCCGTCGCGCATCTTGGTCTTGGGGCCGGATTCCTCTGTCTCGCCACTGATCTTCGCCGCCATCGTGCCGCTGCTCGCCGGCGGCGACCCCGCGACGGCCATCGCCCTGGCTGGGATGATGGCCCTGATGGTCGGCCTCATCGAGATCGGGCTGGGGCTGGGCAAGCTCGGCTTCGTCGCCGACCTGCTCTCGAAGGAGGTCCAGGTCGGCTACATGAACGGCCTCGCCATCACGATCATCGTCGGTCAGCTACCCAAGCTGTTCGGCTTCTCGACCGAAGGCGACACGTTCATCGAGGACGTCAAGGCGTTCTTCGCCGGCCTCGACCAGACCGACGCGACGACGCTGGCCGTCGGTCTTGCCTGCCTCCTCGTCCTGCTCGGACTGCCACACCTCACGCGCCGCGTGCCGGCCGTGCTCGTGGCCGTCGTCGGCGCCACGGTCGTCTCTGCCGCTCTGGGGCTCGCCCAGGAGGGCGTGAAGACGGTCGGCGCGCTGCCGCAAGGCGTGCCCACGCCGGCCTTCCCCTGGACCAACATCAGCGATGTCGGGCCGCTGCTCATCGCGGCAGTCGGCATCACACTCGTGTCCCTGACCGACACCATCGCGACGGCGACGAGCTTCGCTGCGCGGCGCGGCGACGAGGTCGAGCCCGACCAGGAGATGATCGGCATGGGCGCCGCGAACATCGCCGCCGGGTTCTTCCAGGGCTTCGCCGTGTCCACCAGCGGCTCGCGTACAGCCGTCGCCGAGCAGTCGGGCGCGAAGAGCCAGGTCACTGGGCTCGTGGGAGCGGGTCTCGTCCTCCTGCTCCTGCTGTTTCTAAACGGCCTGCTCGCCGACCTGCCTCAGACGACCCTGGCCGCAGTGGTGATCGTCGCCGCCCTGTCACTGATGGACCTCGGCATCCTGCGGCGGTACTTCCAGGTGCGCAAGAGCGCGCTCGCGCTCTCCCTCGTCGCCACCGCCGGCGTTGTGCTCTTCGGCGTGCTGTGGGGGATCGCCATCGCCGTCATCCTGGCGATCCTGATGTTCTTCCGCCGCAACTGGTGGCCCAACGGCGCCGTACTCGCGCCGGTCGAGGGGGTTCCCGGATGGCATAGCATCGACACGTACCCGGACGCCCCCCAGCTCCCGGATATCCTCGTTTACCGCTGGGAAGCCCCGCTCTTCTTCGCCAACGCCGGCATCTTCCGCCAGCAGGTGCGGCGCCTCGTGCGCGAGCAGCACCCCGCCTGGGTCGTGCTTCAGTGCGAGGCGATCACCGACATCGATGTGACCGCGGCCGAGATGCTCGAGAAGCTGGACAAGGAGCTCAACGCTGCGGGGGTCCACCTGGCCTTCGCCGAGCTACGCGACCGCCTCCAGGACCTCACGCTGCGCTACGGGCTCTTTGAGACCCTCGACCGCGACCACTTCTACCCCACGCTCAAGGCCGCCGTCAGGGAGGTCCAGGAGCTCGGTCCCCTGCCGGCGGGCGAGGAGCTGCCGGGCCGGCGCAGGCATCGGCGCCAGAAGGCCGGCCGGCGTCACCCCGACGGCGCCGCCAAGCCCTGAGGTGACGATCCGCCCGGTCCAGCGGAAGACGGGTCTCGCCTGGCCGGTCCGCGCAGGGGTGTCTCGTTCCCAGCCCCACGGTCGGCGGCATTCTCGTCCCGGAAGGCACGCCCTACGCGGCGCCTGCCGGTGCGCCCCCTTAGACCGCGGACGACCAAGGCCAGATCGAGGGCAGCACCCGAGCGTCCGAGTCACGCACTCTGCGACCGCCTCATCCCTTCTTCTTGTACAGCCGGGTCACCTCACGAATGGGGATCGCGAGGTAGATGGCGATGAGGAGATAGATGATGACGCCGATACGCGGCGACAACAGCCCCAAGGCGCCGCCCACGATGTAGGCGATGAGGCCCGGCAGCAGTTGGTACTTGACCCGGGCCTTCTCCTTGCGCTCGTCATCGAGGTCGTCGCCGAAGAGACCCTCGTTCTCCGCGTGCCGCCCCATCACCAGAAGCATGACCGTCATCATGAGGAGCACGGCGCCGTAGAACACCACCGCTACACGCTCACCCGGTATATCGCCGGCGAACTCGCTCATGAGGCGCGTAGGGAACGGAAGAAACGCGCAGAACAGCAACAGCACGAGGTTGAGCCGCATGAAGACGCCGTCAATGTGGTCAAGCGCGTCCACGAGCGCGCTGTGTTCCATCCACACGACGCCGATGGTCATGAACGAGATGAAGTAGGTGAGATAGACCGGCCACTCGTGGGCGAGCCCGCTCAACAGGTGGGTGCCCTCACCGTTCTCCACCGGGATGGCGATCTCGAGCACCATGAGGGTGATGGCGATCGCGAAGACACCGTCGCTGAATGCTTCGAGGCGGTTCTTCTTGTGCTTGATCTTCGCCGGGCCCTGCTGCTCTGCCATTTCGACTCCCTCATCTGCGCCGGCCGGCCCCCCGCGTGGCCGACGCCGACATCCTGAAGAATCGGGCGGGGCGGCCCTCCCGGGCCGCCCCGCCCCCAGTGCCCGTCAGGCGGTTTCCGCCGCCGCTTCCTTCTTGTGGTTCTTGGCGCCGAAGGCGTGCTTCAGGTCCTTCTCCTGCTCCTCCGTGAGGTTGGAGCGCACGAGGGTGGCGTTGGTGCCTTTGACGGCCTCGAGGAACTTGTCCTCGGTCATCTGCGCGATGAGCAGGAACCAGCCGGCCTTGCCCGGCGGTACGGCGTCGCCCATCTGCTCGAGGACCTGCTTGTCGAGGCCGGTCTTGCCGAGCGTGCCGACGAGGGCGCCCATGGCGGCGCCGATAGCGAGGCCGAGGACGGGCACGAAGAAGAGCAGGCCGAAGAGCATGCCCCAGAAGGCGCCGCCCATGGCGCCCACGCCGACCAGGCTGGAGCCGTGCTTGACGTGCGGCTTGCCGTCCGGGTCGCGCACGACCTCGGCAGCGTCACTCAGCTGTACGATCAGGTCTTTCTGCAGCTCCGCGAGCTTGAGGCCGAAGCGGTCGGCCTCCATCTCGTTCTCGAAGCCGAGTACCATCAGTTCACTCATCGTTTCTCCTTCTGGTGTGTGGCCATTGTCAGATGCGGATGGAAATCATACCCCGACGGCCGGCCGGGGGGTGAGGGCCACGCCCTCACCCCCCGTCCGGCTTCCCTGGTCTGCAGCCTGCCGGCTGCACCCAGGCAGAAAGCGCCGTGCTTCAGCGACCGCGGCCGGCCCGCCGGTCGTCACGCCGACCGCTGCGCCGGCCCACGCCATGTGCCACGACGGCGGCGGTGCCGACCACGGCGGCGGTGCGCACGACCGGTCTGCCGATCACGCCACGCCCTCTACGTCCTGGGCCAAGAGGCATCTCAGGCTCCTTCCGTTGCTGCGACATCCCCGCTCGCCTCGAGGGCGGCGAGGATCGATTG
>JAPLCL010000161.1 GCA_026392265.1 Actinomycetota bacterium | reverse complement strand
TCGCAGAAGGTCGCCCGCGGCACCATCGCGAGGCTCACGCCGGTGCGGTGGTGGCCGGGCTTGTTGGCGCCGGCGACGTAGTGGCCGCGGCGTAGCTCTTCGTCCGCGTACACCGGCAGCGTGGTCGGCACGGGGCCCACGTAGCCCGGCGCGATGCCCTGGGCAGCGAGCACCTCGTCGGCCGCCGCCAAGCGTAACTCCGCGCCCAGCGCCCTACGCAGCTTGAGCTCGCTGAGCTCGCGGTCGCCGCGGAGCAGGACCATGACCTGACGGGGGGCGTCCGCGCCGGCGGCCGCGGTACCGCCGACCGTCGCGCCCTCTGATCCGCCCTCGACGGTCATGACCAGCGCCTTGAGGAACGCCCTGGCCGGCAGACCGAGAAAGTCGGCGACCGCGGCGATCGTCTTCGCGCCCGGAGTGGGCTTGACCTCGTCGGCGAGGAGGTCGACCGCCGAGACGGCGCCCGCCGCCTGGACTTCGCTGCGCGGCGGCTCACGATCCGCGCCGGCCAGCGCCATCTCGGCGTTGGCCGCGTAGCCGCACTCGCGGCAGAAGACGATCTCGTCCTCGCCGGCGTCGGCCTGAGCCATGTACTCGTGGCTCACGGAGCCGCCCATCATGCCCGAGTCGCCCTCGACCATCATCACCTCGACGCCGCAGCGCGCGTACACGCGCTCGTAGGCGGCGATGTACGTGGTGTAGCTCTGCTGCAGCGCCTCGTAGCTGACGTCGAGGCTGTACGCATCCTTCATGAGGAACTCGCGCGTGCGCAGCACGCCGCTCTTGGGACGTGCCTCGTCGCGCTCCTTGGTCTGGATGTGGTACCAGTGCTGCGGCAATTGCTTGTAGCTGTGCACCTCGCGGGCAGCCAGCCAGGTGACGACCTCTTCGTGGGTCATCGCCAGCGCCATGTCGGCGCCCTTGCGGTCCTTGAAGCGGAAGAGCTCGCCGCCGATGGCGTCCCAGCGCCCCGACTGCTGCCAGATCTCGGCCGGGTTGATGACCGGCATGAGCATCTCCTGGCCGCCGATGGCGTCCATCTCCTCGCGGATGATGGCGGCGATCTTCTGCATCACGCGCCAGCCGGTCGGCAGGTACACGTAGATGCCTGCCGCGAGCTGGCGCACGAGGCCGGCGCGCACCATCAGCTTGTGGCTGATGGCTTCGGCGCCGGCCGGATCCTCTTTGACGGTGGGCAGCAGCAGTTGACTGGCGCGCATGTGACCTCGCGATGATCAGTGGCGGACGAGGCCCTATGGTACCAAGCCCGTGGGTCGAGCGCAGGCCGCCGTCGCGTGGTCCGCTAGCGGATGGCGACGGTCACCGTACGGCTCCAGGCCTCGGCGTGGGCGCGCGTGCCCGGCAGATGCGCCCGCAGGCGATACGTCTCGGCCTTCGGCGTTCCGAACCGGCGACTCTCCCAGGTGCGCCCGTCCTTCAGCTTGACCGAGCCCTGCATGCTGACCGGTCGCCAGCCCCCTCCGCGGTCGGTGAACAGGCCCACCGCTTCGCCGGGGAGATTGGGAGTGACGGAGCCGGAGAAGCGGTAGACGTCTCCGACGCGCAGCTCAAGGCGTGAGCGCGTCGTGCCGAGCTTCGGCTCGACGACCACCTGGGCGGGCGGGGCCAGCTCCACGGTGGCCTCGCCGTACTTGAACTCCAGCAGGTACTCGTGCGTAAGGGACGGGTCGAGGAGGAACGACAGGCTCCGATTCCAATCGCCGGACGCCCACGAGGCGGTGCGCGCCGTCTCCCAAGGTCGACCGGGGATACGCTGCCGCAGGAGGACGAAGCCCGGCGCGTCGACACTCACCGTCGCCGTCAGGCTCGTGCTCTCTCCGGCCACGATGCGTTTCTCCGTGAGCTCGACCGTGGCGGGCTCGCGTCCGGCGCTGATCGTGCGGACAAGACGGCCGTCAGTGGCAAGAAGGTAGGCGACGCTCTGGCCGCCCGGGGCGACGGCACGGCTGGTGCCACCAAGTCCGGTGGAGCCGGGCAGCCAGCTCTGGCCGAGCGGTTCGAAGAAGCCGGCGTTCTGGGCGCCGGCGATGAGCAGGCAGCGCTCGGGCGCGCCGGCCCAAGCCAGAGACGGCCATGGCTGGGAGCTCAGGTCCGGCAGGCCAGGCAGGGACGCGAAAGTCAGCGCGTCGTCGCTGCCCAGCACGTCGCTGCCGGTGGCCGCAAAGAGGTCGGGCCGGCCGTCACCCCACACCGGGTCGGTGGAGGCCGCGACGGAGCTCACGAGTCCGGCGACGGCACCGGCAAGCACCCATGCATCGGCGGTGCCGACGAGGATCTCGCCGGTTGCCGAGCCGGCGACGGCTGTGCCGTCGCCGGCGATCGCAACGGAGGTGAGCGGGCTGAGTGTCGGCGACGCCAGCTTGCGCCACGTGGCACCCGCGTCGCTGCTGCGCATGATCACACCGTTGTCGCCTACCGCCACAGCTTGGGAGTCGTGCAGCGCGACGTCGTTGATCGCCGATCCGGGGCCCGGCCCGCTGTAGGACGGCGTTCGCCAGGTGCGCCCCTCGTCGTCCGTCACGAGCAGCAGGCCGCCTGAGGCGACGACGCCGTGCCCGGAGGAGTCGACGGCGATCGTCGTGAACACCGCTGCCTCGAGACCACCGGGCACGACGACGCTCCAGGACCTTCCGCCGTCGCTCGTGATGCCGATGTGGCCGCCGTCACCCGCGGCCGCCAGGCTTGTGGCGCCGAAGGCGTAAACGTCGTTGACGGCCCACGAGGCGCCCCACGGCGGCGCCACCGGTGACCACGGCTTCGTTGCGGCTGCCGCCGAGGCCGTACCGACGCAGAGCAGGGCGAGGGAGACGACCAGCGCCGTGAGCATGCTGGTACGGCCGAGGCCGCGAGCTGTCGCGCGAAGCGTCACGGCGGAGGAGGTTGTGGAGGCGTCGTGGTCGCCGATCCACCGCCGGCCTGCGGCGGTGAGACAGCCGTCGTGGCGGCCGGCGTCGGCTGCGTGGCTACGGGCTTAGGCTTGGGAGCGAGGGCGTCTCGCGCGTCGGCCACCACTGCCGCCGCGCCGGGGAAGTCCTTCCGTATGGCGACCACCGCCAGTGCAAGGCGCAGCGCCGCGCGCCACTTGCCGCGATGCGCGGCGTCCTTCGCCTCGCCGAGCTTGGTTCTGAGCTCCGCACCGGTCCGCGCCCGAGATCCGAGGGCCACGGCCAGTTCGCTTGACGGCTCGAGCACGAGGAGGGCGGCGGCGAAACTCCCGGCACGGCCCCACGCCGCGTTTCCGAGCGCCCTGCGCGCGGCGGCGGCGAGGTCCAGCGCCAGTGCATCGTACGACTCCTGGGCTGAATCGCTCCTGTTGAGCGCGGCCCGGAGCTCGTCCGCATTGATCGCCTGCAGCGTGGTGCGGACGCCATCCGCGTCGCCGGCCTCGAGACGGGCGCCGGCCTTCTCGAGCTGGGCGACGACCGCGGCCCGGCGGGCTTCGGCTTGCTCGTAGCGGGCGTCTTCTGCCTGAAGAGCGCGCCGGGCTTGCTCCTCCAGGCTGCGCGCGTCGCGGTACGGGAAGACGAGCACTCGGGCGACGGAGAACTCGCTGACTGCCGTTGAGTACGCGTGGTCCTCGAGCGCCGAGACGCCGCGCGCGTAGTGGGTGGCGGCGATCCACAAGAGGACGCCGATCACAAGAGCCACGACGATGACCACCAGAGCGACGCGACGCGCACGCGCACGCCTGTTCGCCGCCAGGTACGGGTCTTTCCAGTCGACAAGCTCGGCACTGCGCCAGCCGTCAGGCAGGTCGGGCGGCTCCATTGTGTCGTTCTGCGCCGCAGCGTTGTGAGGCACGTTCTCCACGTTCTGCAATCGATTCATGCGCGAGCACCGTCGACGTCGCCGTCTTCCCCTACCTGACGGTGAGCACCCTGCTGAGCCCTGTGGTGTCGCTGGCCCAGGTCAGGCTCGGAGCCGTATACGCGCGGAAGCGGTACTTGCCTTTCTTGGTCAGCTTGATCTTGACGCCGTACCTGCTGTTGTCGCCGCTGTCGGCGTTGACAGCCCAGACCTGACTGCTGAAGGTCCAGCGACGATGCCTGAGGCGGTAGATCTTGATGGCGACGGTCTTCTGCCCGGGCGGCAGTTGCGGTTCGAGCGTACCGGACACGGCGAACGCCCGCCGTGCCCTCACCGACGACGGCACCTTCGGTGTACCCAACACCGGCCGCACACCCACCCGCACTTCGAAGCTGATCGAGCCACCGAAGCCCGAGCCTGCAGCAGCCACGAAGCGCAGCCGGTAGTAGGTCGGGCCCGTCGGCGTGACGGTCGACGCGCACGTGCCCACGGAGCCGGCGACGGGGCTCGTCGTCAGCGTCTCCAGGTCCACCCACGGTCCGTTGGTCGACGACGCGGACTGCACGGTGACGAGCCGGTCGCCCATGCCCACTTCGTGAAGGGGATCGCGAGAGTCGTAGAGCACGCCGCTGAGCAGCGTGGAGCCCCCATAGTCGACAGTAGTCTCCCCCACGATGATCGAGAGCCTCGTCTGCACACCAGGGGCGAAGCTGACGCTGATCGTGTGATTCGCCGAGACGGCCGGGAAGGTGTAGCTGGCGACCGGGCCGACCGAGACGCCGTCGACGAGGACGTCGACGATGTAGTAGCCCGTCGCCGGGCCGATGGTGAAGGTCCGGGCGGCGCCGTGGTCGACGGTCTGCGGCGTCTTGGGGCTGATACTGCCGTTCGCGCCGGCGCTCGGCGTGATGGTGTACGTATCGATGGCGAAGGTCGCGGTGATGGTGTGCGCGGCCGTGACGTTGGTGAACGTATAGGGCGATGTCAGGGCTTGCGCTACGCCGTCGACGGTCACGCTGGCGATGTGGTAGTTGACGTCCGGCTTGATGGTGTAGGCCGGGCTGGCGCCGTAGTCGACCGGGCCCGTGGCGGGG
>JAPLCL010000023.1 GCA_026392265.1 Actinomycetota bacterium | reverse complement strand
CGGCCCAGCGTGTGGCCCTTGGCGTCGACGATGTACCACTTCTTCTCGATGGTGGAGGGCTTGGCGACGTAAGTCTTCATGTACTCACTCGTGTCGGTGACAGAACGCGCGCCCCACGTGGACGCGCGAAAGGGAACTATAGCCAATCGGGTCAAACGATGCAAGACGAGGCTGTGGCCCCTACTTGAGCCGTCGCAGCCTCACCTCGTCGCCGGGCTCGAGGCCCAGCACCTCCTCAGCGGAGCCAGCGTTGACGGCGATGGCCACCTGGCCGTAGCTGTCGACGAGGACGACGATATCGCTGGGGCGCACAGACGCGAAGGTGCGTGCCACCCGGGCCAGAAAGCGCTCGTCTCCGCACACCAGCTCCACAGTGTCACCGAACTTCGCCGCCTCCAGCTGCCGGGCGCGCAGGTTGAGCGCCACGTTGCCGAAGCGGTCGACGAGCAACGCCGTGGTCGTCAGGCCGTCGCGATGGCGGCGCAGCTCCGGAAGCTCCAGCCGCGTGAGGCCGTCGGGATCGATCGCGCTTCCGGCCGCGTCGAGCGCGAGCCCGTCGGCGAGCCGCGCCGCGACCGGGGCGAAGATGTCGCGGCCGTGGAAGGTCGCCGAGAGGGGCCCCAGCCAGAGCTCCTCGTTGGTGAGCTCGTGGGCCGCCTCGACGCCGCCGTCGCGGTCGGCGGCCAGCGTGAACAGCCCGTTGTCCGGGCCCACGAAGAGGCGGTCGCCGCCGCTGCGCAGGGCGACCGCCCGTCTGGGCCCGCCCACTCCGGGGTCGACCACGGCGAGGTGCACGGCCCTGTCGGGCATGTACAGCAGGGTATTGCGCAGCACGAGGGCCCCTGCCAGCACGTTGCGCTCCGGCAGCCCATGGGTGACGTCGATGACGCGCACGTCGGGGGCGATGCGCGCAATGACGCCGCGGCACACGCCGGCGAAGTCGTCGGCGTGACCGTAGTCACTGGCGAAGCAGAGCGGTCTGCGCATGGGCGCAACCTACGACGTTACGCGCGGCGACGCAACGTCACGGGCGCCGCCGGGGTCAGGCGAAGCCGCAGGCGGTGGCGGCGATCGCCGCCACGAGCCCTGCGGCCGTGTGCTCGGAGGCCTCCACGGCGACCGGGAGCCCCAGTTCGCGGAGCGTGTCGCTGGTGGCGGGCCCGATGGAGCAGAGAGCGACGCCGGAGAGCCGCTCGGCGAGCGGCCGGCCGGCGCCGGCCGCCTCCATGAGCGCGACGAACTGCTGCGCGGTCGAGGCGGACGTGAAGGTGATGAAGTCGGCGCTTTCGATCCGCTCGGCCGGCGACTCCAGACGCTCCTCGGGCACCGTGTCGTAGACCGGCAGCACCTTCACGATGGCGCCGCGTGCGCGCAGCGCATCGGGGAGCACGGGGCGCGCCAGACGTGCCGACGGGATGAGGACCCTGGTCCCTGCCGGCGCCACGGCGCGTGTCTGCAGCGTGTCCAGCAGGCCTTCGGCGACGAAGTCGTCGGCCACCACGTCGCACGAGACGCCGCGTTGTTCGAGAGCGGAGGCGGTCGTCGGCCCCACGGCCGCGACGATGGCATCGTCGAGCGACGCGAACGGCAGACCGAGCTCCGTGAGATAACCGAGGAAGACATCCACGCCGTTGACGCTGGTGAAGATGATCAGGCGGTAGTCCGGGAGATCGTTGACGATGACGCGCACGATCTCGTCGTCCAGCGCCCGGGGGACGATGCGGATGGTCGGCACCAGCAGCACCTCGGCGCCCAGGTGCTCGAGCGGCTCGACCAGAGACGCGGCCTGCTCGCGTGGTCGCGTGACGACGACGGTCTTGCCCTCGAGCGGTCGGCCGAGCGCCATGTCAGACGGCTCCGCGCACCTCTGCGAGGACCTGGTCGGCGCCGCGCGCCAGCAGATCGTCGGCGAGCGCGATGCCGATTCCTTCGGGCGCCTGCGCCGGCCCCTTCAGCTCTCCGCGCACGGTCTTCGTGCCGTCCACGGAGCCGACAAAGGCGCGCAGGCGAAGCTGCTCGGCGCCTAGCTCGTCCGGCACCTGGGAGACCTCGGCGAAGCCCGCGATGGGTACTTGGCAGCCGCCCTGCAGGGCGTGCATAAGACTGCGCTCAGCGCGTAAGGCCAGAGTGGTGCGCTCGTGGATCAACGGAACGACGAGGGCCGCGACGCGCGCGTCGCCGGCTCTCGCCTCGAGAGCCAGCGAGCCTTGCCCGACGGCGGGCAGCATCTGATGAAAGGCGAAGGCGAACGAGGCCAGTTCGGGCTGCTCGAGGCGGGCCAGGCCGGCGGCTGCCAGGACAGTGCCGGCCATGCCCTGCTCGTCCAGCTTGCGCAGCCGGGTCTGCACGTTGCCGCGGATGTCCACGATGTCGAGGTCGGGACGCAGCGCCAGCAGCTGCGAGCGGCGCCTCAGACTGGAGGTGCCGACGGTCGCGCCACGGGGAAGATCGTCGAGGCTGCGGACGGGGAAAGCCGAGCCGCCGACGAACACGTCGCGCACGTCCTCGCGCGCCGTGAAGGCGACGATGGCAAGGCCCTCGGGGACCTCCGTCGGCATGTCCTTGGCGGAGTGCACGGCGAGATCGGTGCGGCCTTCCAACATGGCCGCCTCCAGCTCCTTGGTGAACAGCCCTTTATCCCCGAGCTTGGCCAGCGGCGCATCCAGCAGCTTGTCGCCCTTTGTCTGGATCACCTCGATCTCGACGCGCAGGTCGGGATGAAGCCGCATGAGCTCGTCGCGTACCCACTCGCTCTGGATCAGGGCGAGCCTGCTGCCCCGGGAGCCGATGCGCAGCGTACCGCTCACGGGGTCTCGGTGCCGGTGCCGCGCAGGTGATGGACGGTAGCGCCGGGCGGGTCGGCCGCGCCGGGCGGGTCGGCCGCGCCGGGCCCTGCGGTGGCCTCGTGATCGTCCACGCGCGCATCCACAGCAGGGTCGGCGGCCGCGCCGGCCGGCGCCGACCCGTTGCCGCTGAGGTCGAAGAGGGTGCGCACGGTGTCGACATAGAGATAGCAGTCCTGGCTGCCCGCGACCTCTTTCATCTTCACCGTCGGCATGTGGAGGATCTTGTTGACGATGCTCGCCGTGAGCATGTCGACCTGGGCGCGCTGCTCGTCTGTCAGGTCGCCGAGCTTGCCACTGAGGCGCTCGAGCTCGGCGCGGCGGATCTGCTCCACCGTGTCGCGCAGGGTGGCGATCGTGGGCACGACTTCGAGGCTCCGCAGCCAGTCGTTCACGCTGCGCAGTTCCTCCTCGATGATGCGCTCGGCGTGGTGCGCCTCTTTCTCGCGCTCGCCGCGGTTCTGCTCCACCACGTGCTGCAGGTCGTCGATGTCGTAGAGGTAGGCGTTGCGCACCCGGTTGATCTCGGGGTCGAGGTCGCGCGGCACGGCGATGTCGATGAAGAAGATGGGGCGGTGACG
>JAPLCL010000019.1 GCA_026392265.1 Actinomycetota bacterium | reverse complement strand
GCGGCCCTGCTGCTCTGCCTTGCCGCTTTCGCCGCGGCGCCCAGCTCCGTTCCTGCCGCCGCCGCGATCAAGGCGACGCCCGAAGCGGAGGCCGTGACCGCCGCGACCGCCGACCCGACGGTGGCGGCCGTGCTGCGCGGCACGGCCTACCAGACGAACGTCGCCTACTGGGGCGACGCCGAAGGCGCGCCGACCGGCGCCACCGTGACCTTCACGTGGCCGGCCGCGACCGCCCGATCCGCGGCCGGCGTCTGGCCGCTGCTCGAGACGGACGACGGCGGCGCACCGGCGCCTCCATACACGACGGTCGAGCATCGTGTGCGCGTCACCGACCTCACCGCATTGCAGGTCGAGGTCTTGCAGCAGGACGGTCGCGTCATCCAGATCCTGCCACTCGACGTCGAGACGCAGTTCACGCTGCGCGAAGAGACTTGGCCGCCGTTCTCGTGGTTTCCCTGGTTCACGGCCCGCCCGTGGGTGCTCCTGGTGGTGTTCGGGCTGGTCGGCGCCGTCGTGATCGCACGCGCCTGGCGGCGCTCCCGCGCCTGGAACCGCAGGCTGCCGTCGATGACCCGTCACGACCGCCAGTTCATCGGCCGGCTCGCCATCATCATCTTCCTCCTCGCCGGCTTCGCCTGGCAGGTGTACGAAGCCATCTACGCGGCCCGCGCGCCGGCCGTCGATCCCGGAGGGCTCAACGCCGGCGATCTGGCCGCCCTGCCGCTTCTCCTGTTCCCGCCGGCTCTCTTCCTGGCTGCCCTGGCGATGGAGCTCACGCCGTCGGGCCATCGCGTGGCTTGGGGCCTCGTCTCGTTCCTGGCCGCCGCCGGCAGCCTGTACAACCTTGCAACGGCCGTCACGGGCACGACGACCAACCTCAACCTCTCGTACTACATCCTGCTTGGCGTGCTCTGCCTCGTCGCTGCGCCGCGGGCCTTCTCCGCCGGTCGCATGGGCTGGAGCAGAAACAGCATGCCGCGCTACGCCTGACGCGCGCCGTTCGGCCACGACACTCACAGCGACCTCCCAGCCGCATCCCAGCGAGCGCTCAGACGGGTCTGCCACACTCCTTCTCTGAGATCACGAGAGTGGAAGAGGTGGAGGATGCACAGATCGATCCGCGCTGCGGTCCTTGCGGCAGCGCTCCTGCTGACCAGCGCGGCGGCTCTGACGCAGAGCATGCCTGGTGCGCCGCCCGGTGCGCAGCGATCCACGGACGGCTCGTAGACGTAGACGTCCTGAGCCGTGAGGGGCGCGGCCGGCAAAGGCGCGCCGCGCAGGCGGCGCCGGCACACGGGGCCGCGCCGCGCCCCTTGCTGAACTCTCAGCGCTGGATCAGCTCGATCCAGTTGCCGTCGGGGTCGGCCAGAAAGGCGAGCTTAGGCCCGGTCCCCTCGAGCAGATAGGGCTCGCGGACCACCGTGCCGCCGGCAGCGATGAGCTTCGGCAGCACCCCGTCGATGTCGATGACCTCGAAGGCGAAGTGGCCAAAGCGCTCGCCGCCTTCGTAGGCTTCGTCCTTGCCCCAGTTGTAGACGAGCTCGATGGCGAAGTTACCGTCGGGCGGCTCGACGAACGCCAGCGTCGCTTTGCCCTTCGTCAGCTCCGACCTGCGCTTCTCCTTCAGACCCAGCGCCTCGTAGAAGGCGAGGGCCCCGTCCAGGTCCCTGGTGCGCGTCGCCACGTGCACGAACTTCATGTTGGCCTCCGATATACTTTGCTCATGTCCATCCATGCTTTCGCTGACAGGGTACCCGTCTTCGCCCCCGATGCGTACGTCCACCCCGACGCCACCATCATCGGCGACGTCGTCCTGGAGGACGGCGCCAACGTCTGGCCGGGCGCCGTCCTGCGTGGCGACGTGGAGCGCATCGTGCTCGGCACGCAGACCAGCTTTCAGGACAACTCTGTGGCGCACGCCGACCCCGGCTTCCCCGTCACCATCGGCCCCGGGTGCATCGTCGGCCACGGCGTGATCGTCCACGGCGCGACCATCGGGGCGCGCTGCCTCATCGGCATGGGGAGCACGCTGCTCAACGGCTGCGAGATCGGCGACGAGAGCATCGTCGGCGCCAACTCGCTGGTCACGCAAGGCAAGAAGTTCCCCCCACGCAGCCTCATCATGGGTTCGCCGGCCAAGTTCGTGCGCGAGGTCTTCGACGAGGATCTCGAGCCGCGCGCCGAGCTGCACGACCGCTACGCGCGTCGCTCGCGCAGCTACGCGGAGCTCGGGCTGGCCGCCGACCTGTCCGCCTTCACAAGGTAGCTCAGGGGAGAACGCCTAGCCCGCCAGGTGCTCCCGCACGGCGACGACGAGCTCCGGCAGCACCTCGCCGCCTGGCCCCTGGAGAAAGAGCTCCGCCGCGGCTGCGATGGCGTCGCGTTCGGGATTGACGTCGATCACCGTGGCGCCGGCCTCCGCGGCCAGGAGGGGCATGGCGGCCGCGGGATACACGACCCCCGAGGTCCCCACCACCAGCAGGACGTCGCAGTCGGCGCAGAGCGCCTGGGCGCGGTCGATGGCGTCGGCCGGGAGCGCCTCGCCGAACCACACGACATCGGGGCGCAGCAGTTCGCCGCACTGCGGGCAGCGCGGCGGCTTCTCGTCCTGGTCGGCGAAGTCGTCGAGCACGAAACCGGTGTGTTCCCCGCTCAGGCACTTGAAGCGGAACATGCTGCCGTGGAGCTCGATCACATCGTTTGACCCGGCGCGCTGGTGGAGGCCGTCGATGTTCTGTGTCACCACGCTGACCTGGGGCAGCAGGCGCTCCAGCTCCGCGATCGCCGTGTGCGCCGGGTTGGGAGAGGCGGCGGCCACCGCGCCGAAACGGTGCTCGTACCAGCTCCAGACGAACTCCGGCCGGCGCACGTAGGCTTCGTGGGTGGCGAGCTCCATGGGGTCGTACTGCGCCCAGAGGCCGGTCTCGGGCTCGCGGAAGGTGGCGATGCCCGACTCCTTGCTCACGCCGGCGCCGGTGAACACGACCAGCCTGCGCGAGCGTGCGAGTGCCCTCGCGGCTGACAGCATGCGTGGATCTTGCGTCATGTCTCCTCCCGCAGTCGCGTTCCGGTGCATGCTGGTACGCTACCGTACAGACGGACGCAGGGCGAATGTCGGGACCGGCTTGCCGGAGGAGCGGGGACCATGGAGTCCGAGGGACGCCAGGACCACCCATATGTGGCGCACTACGACGAGCCGGACGAGCCGGACGAGCTGGACGCTGAGGAGGCGCGGCGAGACGCCGAGGCGCTCGCGCAGGCCGAACGCGATTCCGCGCGCCAGATGGACTTCGCCCGCCGGCGCGTCCCGCGCACCATCGCCGGCGTCTTCCTCGCCTGCGTGAGCATCGCCGGCGGCGCGATCGCCGTGATGGCAGTGATCGCCGCTCTCACGTCGCGTACAGGCCCGGTGAGCCTGGTCACCGGTCTCGAAGGGGACAGCGTCCAATCCGTGACCCTCACGAGCGCGCAGATGCTCATGTTCGCTGGGGCACTCGTGGCGCTCGAGGTGGTGCTCATCTGGGCGGCCACGCTCCTCTTCTCCCGGCGGCTTCACCCTGGGCAATGGGTCACCGTCGGCGTGATGGCCGCGGCATCCACGGTCGGCATCGCGCTGTGCGGCGGCGACATCTTCATCAGCGCGGTCAACTGGCCGTACCTCGTCGCGTTTCCTCTGATCGTCGTGGCTTCGCTGCTCGAGCTGCTTCGCATCCGGCGCCTGCGCGCGCGTGGCGCCGTGGCTCGTGGGCTACGGCGTCACCGGCACTTGGGCCGTCACGCGCGGCGCCCGCGCCGCGGCCGACGGCCTCTCCTCGCTGGACGTCGGCTACTCACGCCTGGTCACGCCGCCGGGCGTCATTCTCGTCGGCGCGCTCCTGCTGGCCGGCTTCGCCATTCTGCTGGCGGCCGCGATGCTCCTCCTCTACGACGCTCGCGGCCGTGGCGTCTGGGCCGCCGTCTGCGCCGTCGCGGCCGTCTTGACGGCCGGGTCGGTGTGGGCCGCCGTGAGCGGCGGCCTGCATCCCGGCCTCTGGTTCCTGTTCTTCGGCGGGCTCCTCTACGCGGCCGCCCTCAGTGCCGTCCTGCTGCTCCGCGTGGCGCGCGGCGTGGAGAGATGACCGGCCGGCAGACGGGCCCTCCGGGCCTCCTCCGGCCCGTCTTCTGCCCGTCCGATACGTTGTCGCCTCCGGCGCCGGGTGCTAGCGTTGTCGTTCTGCCCGTAGCATCGTCGTGACCCTCGGCGGCCGTCTCGCCGCCGGTCCACAAGGAGGCCCGCATGCCCAACGCAGATGGCACGCCCACCGTAGAGGATCTCAAGGCCAAGGCGAATCAGCCCATGGAAGACGCCATGAAGCTGCACCCCTTCTATAAAGGCAAGATCGAGACCACCCTCAAATGCTGCGTGCGCGACTTCCAGGATTTCGGCATCTGGTACACCCCCGGCGTCAGCAAGCCGTGCCTCGACATCAAGGACGACCCCGAGAAGGTCTACGAGCACACCAACAAGGGCAACACCGTGGCCGTGATCAGCGACGGCACGCGCGTGCTGGGCATGGGCGACATCGGCCCCAAGGCCGGCCTGCCGGTGATGGAGGGTAAGAGCCTGCTCTACAAGTACCTCGGCGGCGTGGACGGCTTCCCGCTCATGGTCGACACCAAGGACCCCGACAAGTTCATCGAGTTCGTCAAGCTCGTGCAGCCCGGACTGGGCGGCGTCAACCTCGAGGACATCAGCCAGCCCAAGTGCTTCCGCATCCTCGACACCCTGCGCGAGGAGTGCGAGATCCCCGTGTGGCACGACGATCAGCAGGGCACGGCGTGCGTCACGCTCGCCGGCCTGGTCAACGCGCTCAAGGTGGTCGGCCGCGACATCGCCGAAGTGAAGATCGCCTTCATCGGCTCCGGGGCGGCCAACGTCGCCATCAGCCGCCTGATCTTCTCGTTCGGCGCCGACCCCGCCAAGTGCCGCGTCGTCGACAGCAAGGGTATCCTGCACAAGGACCGCGGCGACATCGAGGCGGTCAAGGCCGAGTGGGTCGACAAGTGGAAGTACTGCCAGATCACCAACGGCGAGCAGCGTACCGGCGGCATCGCCGAGGCGCTCAAGGGCGCCGATGTGTGCATCGCCCTCAGTAAGCAGGGCCCGGACACCATCGAGAAGGACTGGATCAAGGCGATGGCGCCCGACCCCATCGTCTTCATCTGCGCCAACCCCGTGCCCGAGATGTGGCCCTGGGACGCCAAGGAGGCCGGCGCCGCCGTGGTCGCCACAGGCCGCTCCGACTTCCCCAACCAGGTCAACAACTCGGTCGGCTTCCCCGGCATCTTCCGCGGCACGCTGGACGTGCGCGCCAAGACGATCACCGATGAGATGTGCATCGCCGCCGCGGTCGAGCTCGCCAAGGTGGCCGAGGACAAAGGCCTGAGCGCCGACTACATCATGCCGACGATGGACGACTGGGAGGTGTTTCCGCGGGAGGCCGCGGCGGTGGCCATGAAGGCCATCGAGCAGGGCATCGCGCTGCGCACTGACCTCACCTTCGATCAGGAGGTCGCCGAGGCGACGGCCATCATCGCCCGCGCCCGCGGCATGGTGCAGGACGCCATGGCGGCCGGCTACATCCCGATGCCCGAGGGCAGCAGGGCGCCGGCGCCGACCCGGGCGGCCATGAAGGCCGCCGCCCGCGGCGCCGGCGACTACGCCGGCGAGGCCGTCGACAAGGCCGTCGACGCGCTCGGGCCGGCCGCCCAGAAGGCCGCGGACGCGGCTCAGTCGGCGGCCGACAAGGTGGCCGATGCCATCAAGAAGGCCACCGAGCGCAAGAAGGATTGACCGTGGCCGGCACGCCCGTCCGCGAGCTCGACGTCGGCGCGATCACTGAGGCCGTGAAGACGATGTGCATCACGGCCAACTACGACCTCCCGCAGGACGTCTACGACGCGCTCGTCGAGGCGCGCCGCACGGAGGAGAGCCCGGTCGGCAAGGAGGTCCTTGGCCAGCTCGTCGAGAACGCCGACATCGCTGCCGCCGACCGCGTGCCCATTTGTCAGGACACCGGCTTCGCGGTGATCTTCGCCGAGGTGGGGCAGGACGTGCACCTCGTCGGCGGCTGTTTCGAGGACGCCGTCAACGACGGCGTGCGCCGGGGCTACGGCGACGGTTACCTGCGCAAGTCCGGCATGGTCGACGCCGTGGTCGAGACGGTCTCCAGGGCCGGCTCCAACCCGTGCCCACCGGTGATCATCGGCGTGGGCATCGGCGGCACCATCGACATGGTCACCGTGCTGGCCAAGAAGGCGCTGCTGCGTGACATCGGGCGCACCCATCCGGATCCGCGCATCGCCGGCATGGAGGCCGAACTGCTCGCGAAGATCAACGCGCTCGGCATCGGCCCGCAGGGTCTCGGCGGCAGCACCACCGCGCTGGCGGTGTTTATCGAGGAGATGCCCTGCCATATCGCCAGCATGCCGATGGCCGTCAACGTCCAGTGCCACGCGCAGCGGCACAAGACCGTGGAACTCTGAAGGGGAGGGTGAGCCCGATGGCTGCCAAGAACCTCACTACTCCTCTCGCCGACGACGTCGTGAGGGATCTGCGGGCCGGCGACGCCGTCCTGATCAGCGGGGTCATCTATCAGGCGCGCGATGCCGCCCACAAACGGCTCGTCGCGCTCATCGAGGCCGGCGAGGAGCTGCCGTTCGAGCTCAAGGGCGCGGTCGTGTACTACATGGGGCCGAGCCCGGCCAAGCCCGGCAACGTCATCGGTTCGGCCGGCCCGACCACCAGCGGCCGCATGGACGCCTACGCGCCTCTGCTCATGCGGCACGGCCTCAAGGGCATGATCGGCAAGGGCCTGCGCACGCAGGAGGTCAAGGACGCGATGCGTGAGCACACGGCCGTGTACTTCGCCGCCACCGGCGGGGCCGGCGCTCTGCTGGCGAAGAGCATCGTCGGTAACCAGGTGATCGCCTATCCGGAGCTCGGCGCCGAGGCCGTGGCGCGTCTCGAGGTCAAGGACTTCCCTGCGATCGTCGTCAACGACTGCCACGGCGGCGACCTGTACGCCGAAGGGCGCAAGCGGTACGCGAAGACCGTCTGAGGTGCGAGCGCGTGGGGCGGGCGGCCGGAAGGGCCGCCCGCCCCACGCAACGTCCACCTCGAGAGGTCATTGGGAGCCTGTTTCCGCAGCCGGGCGGCTGCTACTCTGCTCTCATGTGTGTGCCCGGCCATGACATTCCTTCCAATGATGTTGCAGAATGCAACCAACGTGGGTATGGTCCCTCCGAAGGGAGGAGATCAGCCATGGCTACACTGCACGTTCGCAACGTCCCCGACGAGCTGTACCGGAAGCTCCAGGCATGCGCAGAGGCCGAACACCGTTCGCTGTCTGCCGAGGTGATCGACCTGCTGGAGTCCGGAGTGGCGGCTTGCGATCGGGGGGCCGAGACGATGGAGATACTCGAGCAACTCCGGGTTATTCGGGAGTCGCTGCCCCCGGTTCCTGCGGGCTACGCCGCCGGCCTCATTCGGGAGGACCGCGGTGAGATCGAACCGCGTTGACCGCGGCTGCGTTCTCGACGCCAGTGTCGCGCTGGCTCTCTCCCTCGAGGAGCCGGGTGCCGCGGCGGCGGCGCGGCTCATCGCATTGCAGGCGCTGGGGCGAGCCCGACTTGTGGCCCCGGCGCTCTTCGACGTGGAGTGCGCGAGCGGCTTCGTCAAGGCCGTGCGCCGTGGTCGCCTGGAAGCTGAGACCTGCGCCGCGGCTCTCATCAGAACGCTTCGGTTGCCGGTGGAACGGCTGCAGTCGCCGGCGTCGGTGTTCGAGGCGCTTGGGCTCGCCCTTCAGTACGGCATCTCCGCCTACGACGCGGTCTATGTGGCGCTGGCCAACGAGGAGCGGCTGCCGCTCGTCACCGCGGACGCGCGCCTCGTGCGGGCGCTCGCGGGCAGCCCGCATGCGGTCCTGCATCTGAACGACGTCGAGCTCTGAAGCGTCGGGCTCGGCTCAGCCCCCAGCTTCGCCGCGCAGCCAGTGCCGCACCATGTCGGCCAGTATCTCGAAGACGAGATCCTGGTCCACACCGTCGGGGTCGGCGGCTACCTGCAGGGAGAGGCCGTCGATAGCGGCGACGATGAGGCTGGCGAGAGCGTGCTGCCGGCGTGCCAGTTCCCTATCCTCGCCGGCCTCCAGCTCGCCGAGCTCCAGGGTGCCGTCTCGGGCGATGTCGTAGTCGGCGGCGATCTTGCCGCGCAGCACCGGGTCGCGCAGGCCCCGGGCCAGCACCTCGGAGATGCCCACGGCGCTCTGCCCGCCTTCGACAAGTGCACCCAGGCCGCTGATGTACGCGTACAAGCGCTCTTGCGGCGCGGGGATGTCCTTGACGCGCTCCACCAGTGCCTCCCAGGGCTCGGCCTGCATGCGGTCAAAGACCGCGTGCAGCAGGCCAGCCTTGCTGACGAACTGGCGGCGCACGGTGGAGGGGTCGACGTTCGCCTCCAACGCCACAGCCTCCAGCGTGACCGCGTCATAACCCTTCTCGAGCAGCATGCCGCGCGCCACATCGACGATGTGCAGGGCGGTCGGCGACAGCCCCGCGATCCACTCGTCGAGCGGTCCTTGTGGATCGGAGTTGAGTCGCGGTCGTCCGCGGCGGCGCTTCTCAGGCGTGTCGCTCACGTCATCCTCGAATTACTGCCCTTGACAGGCGGCTGGGTCCTCCTAACGTCGACATTGTACCGCCCGGTTCGCGCCGGGCCTCGTCCGTTTCGCTGCTGCGCACTCGAGACGCTTTGGGGGAGACATGAAAAGGATCACTCCGCGCTCGTTGCGCGGCGGCCTGCTGCTCGCTCTGGCTGCCGTGCTCGTCGGGGGGCTCGCCTGGGGCGTCGGCGGCGCCTTCGGCGCCGACGCCTCGCCCTCGCCCGCCGGCAAGACCACGCTGCATGTGGGCTGGACGGCCGAGCCCGATAACCTGAACCCCTTCATCGGCTACGAGACCTCGTCGCTGGAGATATTCCACCTCAACTACGACTTCCTCGTGGGCTTCAGGGCGAGCGACCTGCAGCCCGTGCCCGAGCTGGCCACGAGCTGGTCGCACTCGCCCGACGGCAAGGTCTGGACCTTCAAGCTCCGCGAGGGCGTCAAGTGGCAGGACGGCGTGCCGTTCACGTCCAAGGACGTCGTCTTCACCTTCGAGTACGTCATCAAGCATCAGATGGGCAACTTCACGAGCTACACGGACTTCATCGATAAGATCGAGGCTGTGGACGACTACACCGTCCGCTTCGTCTGCTCCAAGCCCAAGGCCAACATGCTGGGCATGATCGTCTGGATCATGCCCGAGCACATCTGGTCCAAGGTCAGCGGTGAGGCGGCCGCCAAGAGCTTCACCAACGAGCCGCCGATCGTCGGCACCGGGCCGTTCCAGGTCGTGGAGTGGAAGCGCGGCGGGTACGTGCGCGCCGTGGCCAATAAAGACTACTGGCGCGGCGCTCCCAAGGTCGACGAGGTCATCTGGAGCCTCTACAAGAACGCAGACACGATGGCCGCCGACCTCAAGTCCGGCAACCTCCAGGTGGCGTGGGACATCCCACAGGCCCAGTTCAAGACCCTCGACGCGTCCCCGGACCTCAGCGCCATCGGTGGCGTGCTCAACGGCTTCAACCATATGGGCTTCAACTGCTACACGGGCGCAGCCTCGATGGGCAACCCCGTTCTGAAGGACGCGCGCTTCCGGCAGGCCCTGAATTGGGCCATCGACAAGCAGACGGTGCTGGACACCGCCTACTACGGACACGGCACGCCGGCCACGACCATCGTCCGCTCCGGCTACTACAAGCCGCCGCTGGACTACCACTGGCAGCCGCCCGCCGACCAGCTCTACGCCTACGATCCGGCGAAGGCCGAGGCGGCTCTCGACGCCGCGGGCTACACGGACACCGACGGCGACGGTGTCCGCGACGTCCGCGGCCAGCCGATCACGCTGCGTCTGTTCGCGCGCTCCCAGTCGGCCACCGACCAGATCGTCGGCAAGCTCATCACCGGCTGGCTGGAGAAGATCGGCCTGCAGATCGACTACCAGGTCATCGACGAAGGCGCCCTGACCGACAAGATCTACAACTTCAAGGGCGATACCTTCGCCCCCGACTACGACCTCTTCCTCTGGTACTGGTACAGCGACCCCGACCCCAACTTCATCCTGTCGGTGCTCACCAAGGCCCAGGTGGGTTCGTGGAGCGATACTCAGTGGACCAATGCCGAGTACGACCGGCTCTACTACCAGCAGCAGACGACCATCGATCCGCAGGCGCGCAAGGAGCTCATCGGGAAGATGCAGCAGATCGTGTACCAGGAGAGCCCGTACATCACGCTCACCTACCCCGAATGGCTGGAGGCCTACGCCGATCCCGGGTGGACGGGCTGGGTGAGGACGCCCTCGGGAGACGGGCCCGTGCTCTACACCGAGTACAACATCGACAGCTACCTCTTTGCGCGCCCCGCCCCCGGAGTTGCGGCGAGCTCGTCGTCGAGCAGCACCGGGATCTTCGTCGCCGTCGCCGTCGCGGCGGTGGTCGTGGCGCTGATCGTCATGTTGGTGCTGCGCTCGCGCCGCCGCCGCACGGTCGAGGAATGACCGGCCGGGAGGGCTGAGATGCACACGCTGACCTGGGAAGAGATCGACGACATCCTCGTCGGCGCCACTATCATGGGCTGCGGCGGCGGCGGCGAGCTTGCGGAGGGCCGCGAGCTCATGAGGAGCGCCTACGAAGAAGGGCGCGCCGTGACGCTCGCGGGGCCGCGCGAGCTGCCGGACGAGGCCCTGGTCGCCTGCCCGTACGGTGTCGGCGGTCTGACCGTCGGCGACGAGGCGGCATACGAGGGGCTGCCTTGGTCCACGGAACACCCCGGTGTGCTCGCCGTACGCGCCCTCGGCGAGCACCTCGGCCGCGAGTTCGGCGCCCTCATCACCGGCGAGCTCGGCGGCACCAGCATCGCCGACGCGTTCTACCCGGCGGCCATGCTGGGGCTCCCGGTAGTGGACGCCGACCCCGTCGGCCGCGCGGTGCCGGAGATCGAGCAGTCGCTGTTCAACCTTTACGGCGTGCCTATCGCTCCGCAGGCCGTGGTCAACGAGCTCGGCGACACCGTCATCATCACGGTGGTCGCCGACGACCGCCGCGCCGAGGCTCTGGTGCGCGCTCTGGCGGTCGCCAGCCGCAATCTCGTGTGGGTCGCCGATCACGCCCTGCCGTGGGGACGCATGAAGGACATCGTGATCCCGGGCGCCATCTCCCTGTCGAGGGACGTGGGGCGGGCGTTCCGCCAGGCCGCCGCGGCGGGCGAGGACACGGCTGCGGCGGCCGCCGCGGCCGGCGGCGGTGGCGTACTCTTCCGCGGGCGTGTGTCCGCTTTCTCGTGGGAGGAGAAGGACGGATTCACGTGGGGCGAGGTCGAGATCGCCGGGCAGGGTGCCGACGCCGGTGCCGCCTACCGCGTCTGGTTCAAGAACGAGAACCTCATGGCCTGGCGTGACGGCGCGCCCGACGTGACCGCACCGGATCTGATCTGCTGCTTCTCCGGCGAGACTGGCCAGCCCATCACCAACCCGCACCACGAAGTCGGCCGGGCCGTGACCGTCGTGGGGCTGCCGGCCGCGGCCGCGTGGCGCACGGAGCATGGCGTCGCCGTGCTCGGACCCCGCCACTTCGGCTTCGCCGTCGACTACCGGCCGGTGGACAACAGGCTTCGGGCCGGCTAGCAGGTACAATCGGGTCATGGAGGCACCTTCATGACCGCCTGGGTGTTCGCCGTGGGGCGGATGCTGGGCCTGGGGAGCGTGGCGGGGATCCGCGCTTCCATGACGCTGGCCGTCATCGGCATCGTGTCCAGGCTCGGCTGGGGCGTGGGGCTCAATCCGACGTTCTCGTTTCTCAGTCATTGGCTGGCGATCGTCGTCTTTGTGGTGCTCGCCCTCCTTGAGTCGAGCTTCGACAAGATCCCCAAGCTCGACCGCCTGCAGAGCCGGCTTATGATGCCCTACCGGCTCGTCGTCGGGGCCGTGGTCGGGGCGGCCACGATACCTTTCGGCTGGCAGGGCGTCGTCGTCGGCGCCGTCGTCGGCGCGGGTGCGGCGTGGACGTCCACCTACGTCAAGGGTCTGACGCGGCCCAAGACCGTGCCCAGCGACGCCGTCCTCACGCTCATGAGCCTGTGGGAGGACCTCGCGGTCTTCGCCGGAGTCCTGCTCACGCTCATCGTGTCGCCGGTCGGCTACGGCATCGTCGCCTTCACCGGCTTCATGTATTGGGGTGTCGGCCTGCGCCGCAGAGCCAAGTATCGCGCCATGCGGCGCCGGCGGGCGTAGCCGCCCCGGCGTGACGGGCCGCGAGACGATGATGAGCAATGACACCGCCGACTACGGGGTGCGACGGGCGCGCATGGTCGAGGAGCAACTCGTGTCGCGCGGCCTGCACAGCGACGACGTGCTCGCCGCCATGCGCTCCGTGCCGCGTCACCTGTTTGTGCCGCCCGAGCTGAGTGAGAAGGCGTACATGGACGCCCCTCTTCCCATCGGTCTCGGCCAGACCATCTCCCAGCCGTACATGGTCGCGCTGATGACGGAG
>JAPLCL010000271.1 GCA_026392265.1 Actinomycetota bacterium | reverse complement strand
ATCATGACCGGCGCGAACAGGCCCACGGCGCTGAAGATCGCTCCGGCGATCAGCGCCCGGGTCACGATGCGGTCCTTGAAGCGGCCGAAGAACCCCGCCGCGACCTTCATGAACAGCGCCGTGAGCACGGCAAGCACGAGGCCGAGCAGGGCGAGTGGGACCATGAGGACGGCATCGAGCAGGCGGAAGCTCTGCACCGGCGGCAGGTGCAGGAAGTTGGCGAAGCCGGTCTCGTGCAGCAGCAGGAACACCCCGTAGCCCACGCCGCCGCCGATGAGAGCGGCGGGCAGGGTGCTGAGGCCCTGCTGCTTCGTCTCCGCGATCTCCGTGCCCAGCACGGCGGTGAACACGGGGTTCTCGAGGAGCCCGTTGTACCCCGACGCGACGCTGGCGAAGATCAGCTTGGGACGCCGGTCGGCCGGGATCTTGAAGACGTCGCAGTACATGGCCGCGACCTTGCTGGCGATGTTGCCGATGGCTCCCTCGGGGCCGAGCACCGCACCGGAGAACAGGGAGGCGAGCGACTGGACGACGGTGACCGGCAGGTCCTTCCAGTTCAGGTGGGTCACGTTGCCGGTGAGGCTGTCGAGGATGGACCCGTCGAGGTTGCTGGGCGCCTTGGCGTACTTCACCAGCAGGCCGACGAGCAGTGAGAACGGCAGGCAGATCACGGGGAACATCCAGGCGTGACCGGCCACGAAGCTGTTGTCCCAGATGAGCTTGTTGAGCCCCTCGTACACGATGAACCATGCCATGACGCTGAAGCCGCCGATGAGCGACACGACGATGACGTGGAGATAGAGGCCGCGCGGATAGCGGGACTCCGGTGTCACGTCTGCTTGCTGTGGTTGAGCGCTCACGGCGCCGTCACACTCCCTCGCGGATGCCGTTCAACCTTGTGCCTGCCTGTCAGAAAGCCGACGGTCGGCATCGCCGTCAATCATCGCCCGGCGTGGATGCCGCGGCAGAGTGAGGGACGACCCAGGTTCGTCGGCAACTATACCCGCTGCCCGCCAGCCGATACCATGCGGTGGTCGGACATGCGGGAGGCGGCCAGTGATCGCACAGCATCGTGTGGGGAAGAGTCGTCTGGGCTACGCCCGCGCCGACTTCAAGTGGGCGGCCGTCAGAGCCCTCATCGCGTACGACAAGCGCGTCAAGCTGCCGAAGCGCGAGCTGCCCACGGAGTTGCCGCTCCGTCATCCCCGCGTCGTCGAGCAGCGCGGCGCGATGGTGCCGATGCGAGACGGCGTGCGCCTGTCGACCAATGTGTACCGGCCGGCGGGTGAGGACGGCCGGGCGGTCAACGAGCGCCTCCCGGCCGTCCTCATCCGCCTCCCGTACGGCAAGGACGAGCCGTACGCCGGCATGCCCGCGCACGGCCGCTACTGGGCGCGCAAGGGCTACGTGTGCGTCATCCAGGACGTGCGCGGCAAGTTCGAGTCGGAGGGCGAGTGGTTCCCCGTGGTCCACGAGGCGGACGACGGCTACGACACCATCGCCTGGGTCGC
>JAPLCL010000393.1 GCA_026392265.1 Actinomycetota bacterium | reverse complement strand
TACTTCGCCCTTCTTGACGCCGCCGCCTGGCGTGGCGACCTTGACGGTGCCGACGATGATGTCGCCGACCGTCGCATAGCGCCGCCGGGAGCCTCCACGGATCCGGATGCAGAGGATCTCGCGGGCGCCCGTGTTGTCGGCGACTCGTAATCTGGACTCGACCTGGATCATGTGCTTCCTCTGCCGGCTCTGCTACTTGGCCTTCTTGAGAATCTCAAGAAGGCGCCACCGCTTGGTCGCGCTCAACGGGCGCGTCTCGACGACACGCACGAGATCGCCGACGCCGGCCGCGTTCTGTTCGTCGTGCGCGTGGAGCTTGCTCGAACGGCGCACGACCTTGCCGTAACGCTCGTGTTTCTGAATCACGTCGATACGTACGACGATCGTCTTGTCCATGGCGTCGCTGACCACGATGCCACGGCGTTCCTTGCGCCCCGGCACCTTCTCAGGGGCCTTGCGCTCGGCCTTGGCCCTGGTCTTGGCGGCCGAGACCTTGCGGGCCGGCTTGACGGCCGTGGTCTCGGCGGGCTTCTTGGCGGCGGGCTTCTTCGTGGCCGCCTTCTTGGCCGCCGCCTTCTTCGCGGCCGGCTTACGCGCCGCCGACTGCTTGGCTGCGGGCTTGCCGCTGTCTGTCTTCTTCGTCGTCGCCATCAGGCTTCACCACCGGCTGCCTTCCGAACACGCTCGCGTTCCGTCTGCATGGTGAGCAGCCGGGCGATCTCGCGGCGCGTCGCGTTCAATTTGTGCGGGTTGTCGAGCTGCCCGGTGGCGTGCTGGAAGCGCAGGTTGAAGAGCTCCTTGCGCGTATCCTTGAGACGCACGATCAGCTCGTCGTCAGAGAGTTCGCGGAGCTTGCTAGCCTTCAAAGAGACTCCCCTCCCTCGTCACGAACTTCGTCTTGATGGGCAGCTTGTGGGCGGCCAGACGCATGGCCTCGCGAGCCACCGGCTCGGTCACGCCGGCAAGCTCGAACATGACCTTGCCGGGCTTGACCACCGCCACCCAGGACTCGGGCGAACCCTTGCCGCCGCCCATACGGGTCTCCGCGGCCTTCCTGGTGATCGGCTTGTGCGGGAACACGTTGATCCACACCTTGCCGCCGCGCTTGATGTAGCGGGTCATCGCGATACGGGCCGCCTCGATCTGGCGAGTGTTCACCCAGCCGCACTCCAGCGCCTTCAGGCCGTACTGGCCGAAGGCGACAGTGGTGCCGCCTTTCGCGGTGCCGGCCATACGGCCGCGCTGTTGCTTTCTGTGCTTGACCCTCTTCGGCAGGAGCATCGTCTACGTCCTCTCTACCGTCAGCTACTCTGCTCGGTGGTCGGCACGGCCGGCTTGGTCTCGGCCGGAGCCTTGGCCTTGTCGGCGGGGGCCGGAGGCGCCTTGCGATCGGGGGCCTTGCGGCCCATCGGCACGCTGGGGCCGCTGGGCGCCGGGCGACCTTGCTGACGCCCGCCGCCGCCGGGGCGACCGCCGCCACCGGGGCGACCGCCGGCACCGCTACCACCCGGACGACCGCCGGGACCGCCGCCGGGACGTCCGCCCGGACCGCCGGGACCGCCGAGGCCGCCACCGGGACGCCCACCGCCGCCGTCACGGCGCGGACCGCCGCGACCGCGGTCGCGACCGCGGTCATCGCGGCGCTGCTCGTCGCGCTCCTGGCGTGCTTTGGCCTCGTCCATCGGGTAACCCTCGGGCAGGATCTCGCCCTTGTTGATCCACACCTTCACGCCGATGCGGCCGAAGGTCGTGCGCGCTTCGCGGAAGCCGTAATCGATGTCCGCGCGCAAGGTGTGCAGAGGCACGCGGCCCTCGCTGTAGTGCTCGTTGCGCGCCATCTCAGCGCCGCCGAGACGACCGCCGCAGCGCACGCGCATACCGGCAGCCCCCGAGCGCATGGCACTCGTCAAGGCCCGCTTCATGGCGCGACGGAAGCTGACGCGATTCTCGAGCTGCTCGGCGATGGACTGCGCGACCAGTACGGCGTCGAGCTCGGGGCGCTTCACCTCGATGATGTTGACCTGCACGTTCTTCTTGGTCAGCGCGTGGATCTCTTTGCGCAGCGCGTCGACCTCCGAGCCGCTCTTGCCGATCACGATGCCCGGCCGCGCGGTGTGGATGTCGATGGTCACGTTGTTCTGATCCTTGCGGATCATGATGCGCGACAGTCCGGCATGAGCGAGCTTGCGCAGGATGTGCGTGCGGATGTGCTCGTCCTCTGACAGGTACTGCTTGAACTCTTTCTCTGTATACCAGTGAGACTTCCAGTCGTGGATGACGCCGACGCGAAAGCCGCCCGGATGCACCTTCTGGCCCACTAGGAACGGACCTCCCTCTGCTCCACGGCGATGGTGATGTGGCTGCTGCGCTTGCGGATGCGGTTCACACGGCCCATGGCCCGGAACTGCCACCGCTTGAGGGTCGGACCCTCGTCGACGCGAGCCTCTTTGACGTACAGATCGTCGGCCGAGAGCGCGTTGTTGTTCTCGGCGTTGGCGACGGCCGAATTCAGGACCATCGCCACCACGCGTGCGGCGTTGCGATTGGCGAAGAACAGCGTACTGCGCGCCTCGGCCACGGACTTGCCGCGGATGAGGTCGACGACCTCGCGCGCCTTACGTGGCGCGACACGGATGTACTTCGCTTGTGCTCTGACTGCCATGACCCGCTACCTTCTGGCCGAGCGGTCGCCCTTGATATGACCGCGGAACGTGCGGGTAAGTGCGAACTCGCCCAGCTTGTGCCCGACCATCGACTCGCTGATGAAGATGGGCACGTGCTTGCGCCCGTCGTGCACGGCGATGGTGTGACCCACCATATCGGGGAACACCGTCGAGGCCCGCGACCAGGTCTTGATCATCTTCTTCTGGCCGGCGGCGTTCATGTCGACGATACGCTTGAGAAGGCGCTCGTCGACGAACGGACCTTTCTTTGCTGACCTGCTCAAAAGGTGCCTCCTGCCCTACCCACGCTTGCCGCGTTTGCGGCCGCGGATGATGAACTTGTCTGACTGCTTGTGCTTGGTGCGCGTGCGGTAGCCCAGTGTGGGCACGCCCCACGGGGTGACCGGGTGACGACCGGCGGTGGTCTTGCCCTCACCGCCGCCGTGCGGATGGTCGACCGGGTTCATGGCCGTACCGCGCACGGTCGGGCGCACGCCGCGCCAGCGGGTGCGGCCGGCCTTGCCACCGGAGATGTTGGAGTGATCGGAGTTGCCGAGCTCGCCGACGGTGGCGCGACACGCGAGACGGATGCGGCGCAACTCGCCGGACGGCAGACGCACGACGCCGTAGCCCTTTTCCTTGGCCTGCAGCTGCGCACTCGTGCCGGCGCTGCGTACCAGCTGCCCTCCGCGGCCGGGCTGAAGCTCGATGTTGTGGATCGTGGTACCCGACGGGATGTTCTCGAGCGGCAGCGCGTTGCCGGGCTTGATGTCGGCAGCGGTGCCGGACTCGACGGAATCGCCGACCTTGAGGCCCTGCGGCGCAAGGATGTAGCGCTTCTCGCCGTCGGCGTAGTGGAGAAGGGCGATGCGCGCCGAACGGTTGGGGTCGTACTCGACGTGCGCGACCTTCGCCGGCACACCGTCCTTCTCGCGCTTGAAATCGATGACGCGGTAGCGCCGCTTGTGGCCGCCGCCCTTGTGACGCGTCGTGATACGCCCGTAGCTGTTGCGGCCGCCGTTCTTCTTGAGCGGCGCCACCAGTGAACGCTCCGGCTCGCTGCGCGTGATGTCCTCAAACGTATCGACCGTCATGAAACGGCGGCCGGGCGAGGTCGGCTTGAATCTCTTGATGCCCATTACCTGCCCTCGAAGAATTCGATCTTGTCGCCGGGCGCAAGCTGCACGACGGCCTTCTTCCAAGCCGAGGTGCGCCCGCGCGAAACGCCGCGGCGCTTCGGCTTGGGGCGCATGTTGGCCGTGGAGACGGCGACCACCGTGACGTTGAAGAGCTGGGCGACCGCCTGGGCGATCATCGTCTTGTGCGCGTCGGGGTGCACCTGGAAGGTGTACCGGCTGTGATCGATCTGCGCGTAGCTCTTCTCGGAGATGATCGGCCTGATGATGATCTTTTCTGCTTCAACCATGACTAAGCCTCATTCAGGGCGGCGAACGCCTTCTCGGTGAGGACCAAAGAGCGGGCGCGGAGCACCTGCTCGGTCGAGAGCGCGCCGACCTCGGACGCTTCCGCGTACCTGAGATTGCGCACGGACTTGGTGACGGTGGGCTCGTCGTGGGTAACGACGAGCACCGGCGCCGCGATGTCGAGATTCACGAGGAACTCGTCCATGGTGGCCGTGCTCGGCACGTCGATCTTGAGGCCGGCGGCGACGAACACGTTGCCGTTCTCGGCGCGATTGCTCAGCGCCATGGCCAACGCCTGACGCACGACCTTGCGGTTGATCTTGAAGCTGAAGCTGCGCGGCCGGGGGCCGAAGGTGACGCCGCCG
>JAPLCL010000213.1 GCA_026392265.1 Actinomycetota bacterium | reverse complement strand
CCCTTGGGGCCGAGGGTGATCTTGACGGCGTCGGCGAGCGCGTTGACTCCACGCTCCAGGGAGCGTCGTGCCTCGTCGGCATACTTCAGTTCTTTAGCCACGCTACTTCAGCCTCCTCTCTACTTGGTTACTACGGCCAGGATCTCGCTGGCGCGCAGGATCAGGAGCTCGTCACCATCGGCGGTCTTGTACTCGGTGCCAGCGTACTTACCGTAGATGACCTTGTCGCCCTTCTTGACGTCCATGGGGACACGCTTGGTGCCTGCCTCGTCCCACTTGCCGTCGCCTGCAGCGACGACCGTGCCCATCATCGGCTTCTCTTTCGCCGTGTCGGGCAGCACGATGCCGCTGGCCGTCTTCTCCTCTTCGGCGACGGCCTTGATGATCACGCGGTCTTCAAGCGGCTTGAGCTTCATGCAGCAACCCTCCTCTTCATTTGTCCGGAATCTGGCACTCTCAGGGAGAGAGTGCTAAGTCTTACGGGGTCGTTATCGTATGACCGATCAGAGCTGATGTCAAACCCGCGCCCGTACGCCCAGTCGGCGTCTGGAGCACTCACTGAAATCGCGCTTTTGCACGTATTCTTCGCCGTGTCCACAGGAGACCTCACCTCTGGCAGGCGGGCGGTAGGAGTGCTCGCTGCTGCGTTCTCTGGCGCCCGCCGAGCGCTGCAGCTACACTCCGCGCATGCGTATCCTGATCCAGCGCGTAAGCCGCGCCTCTGTGACCGTGGACGGCGAGCGCGTGGCCACGATCGGCCGTGGCTATCTGGCGCTCGTCGGCGTGACGCACGGCGATTCGGCGGCCACCGCGGGCAGGCTCGCCGCCAAGACGGCCCGGCTGCGCGTTTTCGAAGATGACGCCGGACTCATGAACCTGGCCCTCGCCGACGTGGGCGGCGAGGTGCTGGCCGTTTCGCAGTTCACCCTGTACGCCGACGCCCGCAGGGGCAATCGGCCGAGCTTCACGGATGCCGCGCGGCCCGCGCAGGGCGAGGCCGTCTACGCGGCGTTCGTCGAGGCGCTGCGCGCCGAGTGCGTGCCGGTCCAGACCGGCATCTTCGGCGCCCACATGCACGTCGATCTGGTCAACGATGGCCCGGTGACGATCCTCCTGGAGGCGTAGGCCGGCTGCTCAGAGCCTTGAGGAGGTTACGGTGGGACTCCGATCCGACCATGAAGAGAGGGTCGTCGGCGTGGTGCAGGCTTCGCGCGACGAGCTCGTCGCCCTCGCGAGCGAACTGATCGCCTGCGACACGACCGCCAGAGACCCGGGCGAGCCGCCGCGCGAAGAGGAGCGGCTGCAGCGCATCCTGGAGCAGCGGCTGCGGGCCTCGGGCGCCGAAACGGAGCTTTGGGAGCCGGAGCCGATCGGTCACGGGCATCCCTACGTCGCCGCCGAGCTCGACTTCGACGGGCGCCCGCAGCTCGTCGCGCGAGTCCGGGGGAGCGGCGGCGGCCGCAGCCTGTTGCTCAACGGGCACATCGACGCCGTGGAGACGGGGGCGCACGAGCTGTGGACCAGCGATCCTTTCCGCGCCGAGATCCGCGACGGCAAGCTGTACGGCCGCGGCGCCTGCGACATGAAGGGCGGCGTCACAACGCTGGGGTTCGCCGTTGAAGCGCTTCGCCGCGCCGGCGTACAGCTCCGCGGCGACATCGTGTTCTGCAGCAACACCGACGAAGAGTCCTCGGGCGTCGGCGGCTGGGCAGCGGTCCGGCACGGCGTCGCCGCCGCTGCCGGTATCTGCGCCGAACCCACCGGCTTCGACGTCTTCGCCGCCTGCCGGGGAACCACGACCGGCGTCCTCACCGTGCCGGGGCGCGCGGGGCACGCCGAGATGCCTCAGCCTCACTGGAGAGCCGGTGGCGCCGTCAACGCGATCGAAGCGGCCCTGCCGCTCATCGAGTCCCTGCGGCGCTTGCGCGACGAGTGGCGTACGCGGCCGGATCAGCGCCACGCCCTGCTCAGCCCCAGCAGTATCACGCCGACCATCATCCGCGCCGGTCAATGGAGCGTGACGTATCCCGAATCGTGCACGGTCACCTGCGATCTCGACTATCTGCCGGGCAGCGTGGACGAGGCCGGCACCGGCCGCCCGGCGCACGCAGAGGTGGAGGCCTGGGTGTGCGCCGTCGCGGCGGCGGATCCGTGGCTCGTCGAGCATCCGCCGAGCTGGGAGTGGATCGACGACTGCCCTCCCGCGGAGGTGCCGGTCGACCACGCGATCGTCGTGGGCGCGCTCGAGGCGGCGGGCGACCTCGGGCGTGAGGGCCGGATCACCGGCCTCGACTCCTGGCACGATGCCGCCACCTACACGCTGCTCGGCGGGACCCCCACGATCTCCTTCGGGCCCGGGCAGCTCCTGGTGGCGCACTCGGTCGACGAATACGTCCCTGTCGATGACCTCGTCGACCACGCCGCCGCCGTGGCCCTGCTGCTCATGCGCTGGTGCGGCGTGGCCGCCTAGCACGCCGCGCGAGCGGCTGCCCGGTTCAGTCCTCGTTCAGCACGTCGCCGTAGTCCGGCGGCTCATCGAAGGCTTCGACGTCCTTGGCGAGCGCGTAGCCCGCGAGGATCCCGCAGAGCCAGCCGAGGAGCACCGGAGCCGCCCAGATCTTGAGCAGCGGGATGCGCGTCCACTCGTGGTTGTAGCAGTAGACCAGCCCGATGACCGACGGGACGAGCACCAGAAGCCCGCCGGCGGCGGGGCTCCACAGCGTGAGGATGCCGCCGATCAGCATGACGACGCCCATGGCCGCCAGCAGACGCGGGCTGGTCACGAGGATGCCGATGTGCCAGGACGGGCCCAGCTTGGGCTGCGCGGAGTGGATGTAGAAGGCGAGCGCGATGGCCGAGACGCCCGCCAGGACACCCGCCAGCGCCGCGTACTTGTGGATGGCGTCGTTCTTCATGCCGTCACCCCTTCGATCTCAGCGCCGAACTGGGTGAGCTCGCCCTCGGGCGTGATCGCGGCGCCCTCGAGCGCCCGGTCCGTGGTCCCGTGGTAGAAGTACTTGAAGACGAGGTAGGCGATCGGGCCGCTGAGCACGCCGATGAGCCCGCTCACCAGGTAATCGGAGCCGTTGGTGAAGAGCGCGAAGACGGCGATGGCGATGGGGATGGCGACCCAGATCGTGAGCGCCCACGTGGGCAGCGGAACGCGGAACGGCCGCGGCGTGTCGGGCTCCTTGATGCGCAGCACGATCGCCGAGATGAACACGAGGATGTAGGCGAACATCAGCAGGAAGATGTCCATCACGATGAGCGCCGTGAACGTGCGCGAGATGAGCACGCAGTTGACGAGGCCGAAGATGAGGATGGCCACCCACGGCGTCCCCCACTTCTTGCTGGTCTTGCCGAAGAAGCGGAAGAGCAGGCGGTCGCGCGAGATCTGGAACGGCGGCCGGGCTCCCGAAGCGAGATACCCGACATACAGGCCGATGTTGCCGGCGATGGCCGAAGCGAACATGAGCCAGCCGAGGAAGGCCCCGCCCACGATCTTGGCCGCCACGAGGTAGTCCACCCCGTCTGGCGAGCCGCTCGTGTCGGACATCATGTTCACCCAACTGCCGGGATGGCCGGCGCGGATGAGCGCCGCGACGGTGATGAAGTAGGTGATGATCACGACCGGCGTCGCGACCATCAGCGCCCTCGGGATGACCTTCTGCGGGTTCTCGATCTCGCCGGCTAGCGTGCTCATGGACTCCCAGCCGGCGTACATCCACATCATCACGGCCAGACCGAGGTTCATGCTCTCGACGACATTCTGGCCCTTGGGCATGAACGGCGTGAACACGGCGCCCGTTCCCTTGGCGAACGCAAGGATGGTGAAGATCACGAACGGCACCAT
>JAPLCL010000209.1 GCA_026392265.1 Actinomycetota bacterium | reverse complement strand
TATTGGGTCGGCAACCCGATCATGCGCGACTCGGGGTATCGCGACCGTATCTCGATGATGGACAAGATCTACAAGGCCGAGGCCGAGAAGCACCCGGGCGTCTTCTACATCCCCACGTGGGCCCTGTTCGCCGACGAGAAGGGCTCCTACGCGGAGTACCTGCCGGACGCGAACGGCGATCCCGTGCTCATGCGCGCTCCCGACGGCATCCACCTTTCGCGGGCCGGCGGCGACCGCATGGCGCAGGCCACGCTCGACGTCATCGAGAAGGACTGGGGCATACCGCAGCAGCCGTGAGGCCGCCGGAAGGGAGGGTCAGGCGGGCGGCCGGGCCGCGCGACTCGAGCTTGGCGAAGGGCCTCATCCGGCGGCGATGAGGGCGATCCCGGCCAGCGTCCCCACGGCGCCCACCATCTGGTGCGGCGCGATGCGTTCGCGCAGCAGACCGTAAGCCAGCAGGACGGTCACGACCGGATATACCGACCCGAGCACAGCGACGATGCTCAGATAGCCCTGCGTCGTGGCCAGGGCGAAGAGGCCGTTGGCACTCGTGTCGAGGAGGCCGACGGCGACGACGAAGGGCAGGGCGGAGCGGCGCATCTCCAGGCGCGGGCGGAGCACCAGGAAGACGACCGCGAACACGGTCACGGAGGAGATGCGCCCGCCGAGCATCGCCCACAGCGCGTCGTAGCGCGCTGTGGCATCGTAGCCCACCAGCACGAGTCCCATCGCCACCGCCGCCGTGAGGGACAGGATGATGGCCTTGCGCTGACTACGCCGAGTCACGTGCATCGTGGTCCCGGCAGCCCTGACGGCCGCCGGGACTACCGCCGGCTCGTTGGGTAGCGCCGCCACGCCGATGGTGTCGCCGGCGCGGGCCCGCTCGCTGGCCACCAGGAGGACGCCGGCGGCGGCCAGGGCCACGCCGGCGAGCTGCGCGGCGCTGGGGCGCTCGCCGGTCGCTATCCCCACGAGGAAGGGGATCATCGCGTTGGTGGCGCTGATCGGGGCCACGATGCTCATCGATCCGATGGCGAGCGCCTTGTAGAAACAGGAGATGGCGACCACGCTCGCGAACCCGCCCAGCAGGACCGGCCACACGGCGTGCAGCCCCGGCCACCCGTGCCCGGCGAGCACCACCACGAGCGTGGCGCCCACGAGGCCGACCGCCTGACTGCCGACGATCACCGCCCAGAGGCTGGCGCGCCTGGTGGTGAGGCCTCCGAGAAAGTCACCGGAGCCCCAGCAGAGTGACGCACCAAGGGCGAGGGCGATGGCGAGCATGCCCTGAGGCTATCACGAGGGAGTGGTAGGCTTTGGCAGCGAGGACGGAGCCTTCCGCGCCGCCGCCAAACGTATGTGCCCGCCCGTCGACATCCCGGACAGCGACGCCGCCCTCCTCGCCGAGTGCGAGGTGGAGTCCTTTCGCGCCGGCGGCCCCGGCGGCCAGCACCATAACAAGACCGACAGCGCGGTGCGGCTGCGCCACGCGCCCACCGGCCTCACGGTGACGTGCCGGGCGCAGCGCAGCCAGTACCTCAACAAGATGGACGCGCTGCGTCGCTTGCGGCTCAAGCTCGTCAAGATGAACGAGCCGCCGCCGCCGCCGCGCAGGGCCACAAGGCCCTCACGCGGGGCCGTCGAGCGGCGCCTCGCCGCCAAGAAGGGCCGCGCCGTGGTGAAGCGCCTGCGGCGGCCCCCGGCCGGCGACGACTGAGGCGGCGGCCACGGGCACCCTCATCGCGCTCCTTGCCGTGGCCTTCGCGGCCGGGGTCTTCGGCAGCATGCTCGGGGTGGGCGGCGGCCTCATCATGGTGCCCATGCTCAGCCTG
>JAPLCL010000017.1 GCA_026392265.1 Actinomycetota bacterium | reverse complement strand
CGCGCGAAGGGGCTGGTGGGGTAGGCGCTCACAGCGCGGGACGGGCGGCGGCGAGGGGCATCGTTCGCAACAAGTACTTGTCGAATTGCGGCACTGTGAAGGCCGCCAGTCCGTAGCCCGGGGTGAACAGAAGACCCTTCTCGACAAGCCGCGCCCGCGTAGGGCCGAACTGAGCCGCCGTGCGCCCAAGCACCGCCGCAACCTCCGCGGCCTTCTGCGGTGCTGGACCCAGCTCAGCCATGGCGCGCAGGTAACGCAGTTCGAGTTGAGTGGTCCGCTTCGCGCGCGCACGGAAGAAACTGCCGTCCAGCTTCGCGGCCACCAAGGGTCGCACCGACACGACGTCATTGGAGCGAATGGGACTGCCCTCAGCCTCGTCCCAGACGATGCGGCCGTACTCCTGTATGAAGTAGGGATAGCCCTCGGTGAAGGTGACGATCTCGCCGGCGGCGCCAGCCGTGAAGTCGACCCCGAACGCCGCGGCCGGCTCGACCAGCGCTCGCAAGGCCTCGTCGCGGGGCAGCCTTCCAATCGATGGGAACCTGAACAGCCGCTCGGCGTACGACTTTGCCTCCCCAGCGAGCCGCGGCATCTGGGGAAGCCCCGCGCCGACGAAGGTCACCGGCAGAGTGCGCTGCACCGTCTTGTGCAGAGCCGCGATCAACGCCTCGAAGTCATTCTGGGAGAGGTGCTGTATCTCGTCGAACAGGAAGACGACACCCCGGCCGGACTCCCTCGCCACTTCGCCCAACGCCACGACGAGATCGGCCAGATCCTGGACCAGCTCCCCGCTGTCGGCGAAGCCCTCGGCCGCATCGATATCGAGGCCGGCGGTGAGCGAGCCGTTCGACGACACGGTGATCGTGAAGGACTTGAGGACGCCTGCGGCGCGGCGCGCCCGGTCTTTCCATCTCGCCTTCGGTGCCAACTGGAGCAGCGCACGCCGCGCGAGCCCGTGACGATCACCGACTGGTCGGTGCGACCACGCGCCAGGCGCGTCAGCAGGACATCGAACGCCTCCAGCTCTTGCTCGCGGCCGACGCGGGCGGGAGGTCGAGCGCCGGCGTTCGGGGTGTAGGGGTTGTCTCGAGGGTCCAACGGAATCCTTATCTTCTTTTTCGTGATTCATCAATGACTGCTCATTCCTGATAACTCGGCATGAGCCGGCGGCCCGCAACATTGGGCCGCCAGACTCCTGATCGAGTCTGCCATCGTCATCCATCGGAAGGCCGGTGGCCACGCGTAATGCGAACCCCAGGGGTGACGAAGACGAGACAGTCTGACGCACCCCTGCAGGCCTGCGGTCAGACGAGTCCGGCCTCCGCCGTCTCCACGAGCCGCCGGAGCTCGGCGCGCACGTCGGCGGCGAGGGGCGCAGGGGCGTGCGTCCGCAGGATCTCACGCGCGCGCTCCTCCGCGTTCTCGAGCGCACCTCGCCTGCCGTCCCTCAGCCAGGCGTCGTAAGGAGTGCGGTCCCACACGCCGGGACGCGAGATCTCGCCCAAGTGCGTCCGGGTGTGCTTCTCGGCAAGGTGTGTGCCGCCCGGGCCGACCTTACGGATCACGTCGAGGGCCAGTGTCTCGTCGCTGACCTCGATGCCGCCGGCGACCTTCTGCACGATGCCGTAGACCTCCGCCTCCATGAGCAGGTGCGCGTAGCTCAGCGTCTTGGAGCCGTCGAGCAGGCCGCACCCGCTCATCATCTCGGCGCCGGCACCCACGCTGGCGAGCGTCGAGAGGGCGTCGTCCACCGCGGCCTGCCAGCCGGGCTCTTTGGCGCCGCTGGCCATGGTGCCTATGTTCATGGCGAGGCCGTAGTGGTGCGCCATCTGCGTGGCGGCGGCGGCCAGGACGTGGTCCTCGGGGCTGCCGCCGGTGTAGCCGCCGGTCTTCAGGTCCATGACGCTGGGCGCGCCGGCCATGAACACGGGCGCGCCCGGATAGGCGAGCTGCAGCAGGACGATTCCGGCGATCACTGCCGCCAGAGAGACGACGAGGTTGCCGGCCATGGTAGCCGGCGCGGACGCGCCGGCGAGCGTCAGCGAGAGAAAGCCGACCGGCACGCCGGCCTCCGCCGCGACGAGCGCCGCTTCGAGGCTCGCGGCCTCGTTGCCCAGCGGGTCGATCGGGCAGGCGATGAGGCTCATGATCGGCCGACGGCGGAGCTCTTCGGCCCCGCCGGCCACTGCCCGCGCCATCTCGACGGCGCGCCGCGTCATGCCCTCGCCCACGACGTCGACGGCCTGGAAGTGCTTGCTCGTGTTGGCGAAGATCGCTTCGAGCTCGTGCAGGGGCCGGGTGGCGCGCGGCACGTCCTCCGCGGTCGCGAGCGGACCCCAGTAGAAGCTCACCTGCGGGACGGCGTCGACGAAGCGCGCCGAATCGGCGACGTCCGCCTTCGTGCTGGCACGCCGCTCGCCGGTATCGGGGTCGGTCACCCAGACGCCACAGCCGTCGTTACTGAGGTAGCAGCGGCTGCCATCGAGCACGAGATCGCATTCGGGGTCGCGGGCGGCGAGGAGCGGCGCCTGCGGCGCCGCCCGCAGCGCCGCCCACACGACCGCTTCGGGCAGGCGCGCGACCTGTGGCCCGGCCGGCTGTCTCGAGATGTATCGACCCCACGCACGCGGACGGGGCGGGCGCTTTCGCGCCCGCCCCGTCCGCGACGTACCGTGTCGCCGAGAACCTCTAAAGCTCTTCGCCACCCGGAGGCAGCGGGAGCTCGCCGGACGGGCCGTCCGATAGCGGGATCCTGGGGAGGGCGTTGTCGGCCAGATTGTCTTCGTTCAGCGCGGCCCCCACCGGCGCCTGCAGGGGAGCGGCGTCGGGCTCCGGCAGCTCCTCCTCGACCGCGATGATGCCGAGCTCCTTGGCGTGCCGCGGATCCTTCTCGGGGAGGATGTGCCGCAGGAAGCGCTTGGTGCGCTCGTCCTTGGGATGGAAGAAGACCTCGCTCGGCGGGCCCTGCTCGATGAAGTAGCCGTCGTCCATGTACACGACCCGGTCGGCGACGTCGCGGCTGAAGCCCATCTCGTGGCTGACGACGATCATCGTCATGCCCTGAGAAGCAAGGTCCTTCATGACCTTGAGCACCTCGCCGATGAGCTCCGGGTCGAGGGCGCTGGTGGGCTCGTCGAAGAGCATCAGCACGGGGTCCATCGCCATGGCGCGGGCGATGGCGACGCGCTGCTTCTGGCCACCCGAGAGCTGGCTGGGGAAGAAGTCCATGCGGTCGGCGAGCCCCACCTTGGTGAGGAGCGCCTGCCCCTTCTTGATGGCGGCGTCCTTCTTCTCGCCCTTGACGAGGACGGGGCCCTCGATGACGTTCTCGATGGCATCCTTGTGGGGGAAGAGGTTGAACTCCTGGAAGACCATGCCGCACTTCATGCGGATCTGGTGGACGTCCTGCTTGAAGCGGCCGCCGTGGCTGCCGCAGGTGACGTGCACGCCGCCGATGCCGATCTCGCCGGTGGTCGGGTCTTCGAGGAAGTTGAGGCAGCGCAGGAAGGTGCTCTTGCCCGAGCCGGAGGGCCCGATGAGCACCACCACCTCGCCCTTGAACACCTGGAGGTCGATGCCCTTGAGCACGTGGTTCTTGCCGAAGTACTTCTGCAGCCCTTCGACCTTGACGATGAGTTCGCGGCCCTGGTCGTCGTAGATGGGAGTTGAGGTCGGTTCTGCCATGTTACTTCTTCCCCTTCTCCTTCTCGCGGGCCTTGTCGCGCGCCATGCGCGTCTCGAGCTTCGCCTGCCAGAAGCTGAAGAAGATGGTGAGCGCCCAGTAGAAGGCCGCCGCGACCAGCAGGGTGGAGAAGTTGTTGAGCGACGAGGCGCCGGCCAGCTGGGCCCGGCGCAGGAGCTCCTCGACGGTGATGACGGACACCAGCGAGGTGTCCTTGATGAGGGCGATGAAGTCGTTGCCCAAGGCGGGGATGACGATCTTGAGGGCCTGGGGCAGGACGATGCGCCGCTGCGTCTGCCAACCGCTGAGACCGATCGCCCAGGCGGCTTCGTTCTGCCCCTTGGGGACCGCCTGGATGCCGGCGCGGAACACCTCGGTGAGGTAGGCGCCGTAGTTGAGCGACAGCGCCGCGACGCCCGACCAGAAGGCGGGCGGGTTGTACGTATCGGGCAGCCCGAACGCCTTGATGAACTCGGGCACCCCCTGGTAGATCACGATGATCTGCAGCAGCAGCGGCGTGCCTCGGAAGAGCGAGGTATAGAAGGTCGCCAGCCAGTAGGGGATGCGCCCCAGCACCATCCTGACCATGTATTCGCGGCTCTGGTAGCGTTCCCACGCCTGCTTGAAGCTCATCTTCTTGGAGAGGCGTCCGAGCGAGCCGAAGAGGGCGAAGATGCAGGCAAAGATGATCGAGATGACCGTGAGCTCGACGGTGACGATGGCGCCGGCCGCGATGTACCAGAACCACTTCTTCATGATCTCGGTGTTGATGAGGCTGCCGCCGGTCGCCTCGCCTTGGGACTTGAACTCCCACGAGTAGGTGTCGGCCGTCTTGCCGGTCTTCTCGTCGTAGACCTGGAGCGGCTGGCCCTTGGTGTCGAAGAGGGCGACGTCGAACTTGAAATCGCCCTTCGCGAAGGTGGGCTGGTCCCACCTCATGAGGAGCGTCGGGTTGCCCGGCGAGAGCTCGATCATGCTGGCCGGCGACGAGAGGACGATCTCCTTGCCATCGACGTTCAGGATCGAGGCGGCGGGGTCGAGGTCGGCGCCGTTGAGATTCAGATTGATGTTAATCTGGTCGCCCGACCACTTTGTGCGCGCGCCGCTGGGATCGGGGATGACCCCGAGGACGATGGGGACGCCTGTGGGAGCGGCTGCGGTCGCCGCTGGCGTAGGACTCGCGCTCGTGGCCGCCAGCGCCACCGGCGAGAGCGCGGTCAAGACGAGCGCGAGCAGCGCGGCGAAGAGGCCGATGCTCGCGAACCCTGCGCGTCTATGCATCTTGCACGGACCTTTCCTTGAAATGGCTACGGCGGGGGCGCCGAAGAAGCCGCCCCCGCCGCGCGAAGTCAGGCGGCGCGTCCCGAAGGACGCGCCGTGAGATCGTTGACTACTGCTTCACAGTCAGGTCGATGCCGTTGTACCACTGCTTGGACATCTCCGTGAGGGCGCCGTTCTCGTGCATCTGCTGCACCGTGTACGTCAGGAGGGCGGTCCAGTCGGTCTCACCCTTCTTGACGGCCATGCCGAGGTCCTCGTAGTACAGAGGCTTGCCCGAGAACTCCATCGGCTTGCCCTCGAGGATGGCCTGCTGGCCGGTGGGGCCCGCGGTCATCACGAAGTCGAGGTTGCCGTTGAGCAGGTCGGGGAAGGCGTCGAGGTCGGTGGCGTACGTCTTGACGATCGGCCCGCCGTCCTTCTTGAGGTAGTCGTAGTACGTCGTCGCAGCGCCTACGCCGACCGTCTTGCCGGCGAGATCCGCCACGCCGGTGATCTGCGTGCCGCCCTTCTTCACGAAGATCTGACCCGAGGCGAAGTAGTACGGGTCGCTGAAGTTGAGGGTCTGCTGACGCTCAGGCGTGATGGTCATGGAGCCGATCGAGACGTCGTAACGGCCGTTGTTCAGGCCACCCGGGATGGTCTCCCACGCGGGGTGCTCCCACTTGATACCGAGGCCGAGGATCTCGGCCATGCCCTTGGCGACGTCGACGTCGAAGCCCACGACCTCTTTGGTCACGGGGTCGACCGAGCTCTGCGGCGCGTAGTTGGAGTCGTTGGCGACCACGACCTCGCCCTTGGTGACGATGTCCAGGGCGAGGCCCGTGGGCTCGTGACCGAGGATGGCCGTGGCCCGCTCCATGGCCGAGCCGCTGATGGCGGCGGTGTCGGTGGGGCTGGCGCTCGTGCCGCCGCCGCTGTCGCCGCTGCTCCCGCAGCCGATGGCGAGCCCCATCATCCCAACGATCGCGACGAGGAGTACGGCCACCACAATGTAGGTCTTGCGCTTTCTCATGCTTCCGTCCTTTCCAGCTGAACTGATCTCGAAATACCGCGAAGAGCCCCTCGCGAAGACCGTCGCGGGCGCGGCCCCCACCGCCGATCGAGACATACCGTGCCGCGCTTCCCCCAAGCGGCATCTGCTTCCGATTTATACAGCACCGAGCTCAAAAGACAAGCGTGCTCGTGCGTGTGGAGCCGGGGGTGAAGACCCCGGTTGCGACTGTCTGGGAGCTCAGTCGATACCGGCCAGACGGCGCAGCTCGGCGTCGAGCGCCGAGTCGAGTGCCGGCGGCCGGTGTTCGGCCGCAAGCTGCGCCACGCGCTCATGGGCGCGGTCGAGGGCCGTCTGGCGGCCGCCGGCGCTCCAGTAGCGGTGCGGCTGGTCGTCGATCAACGACGGGCCGGCGGCCGGCGAAGCCGCCCCTCCGGCCGATCCGCCCACGTTCGTCAAGTCGATGCCATGGGCGATAGTGCGCGCCTGCGTGAGAGCGTCGACGGCCAGCGCCATCTCTTCGTAGCTGAAGATGCGTCCACCCGAGACCATGCCCACGCCCGTGAGCAGGTCCACGCCGCAGGCCAGGGACAGGTAGGTGGTGGTCGTGTCGTCGAGCGCGGACTGCCAGCTCGGCAGCTTGGCTCCGGACGAGTTGACGCCGCACTCGGTGGGCAGGCCGTAGAACTGCCCCACATCGCCGACGGCGGCGGCCATGATGGTGTCTTCGGGGGCGCCGCCGGTGAAATCGCCGGTCTTGAGATCCATCACGCTCGGGATGAAGCAGATGAACACCGGCGCTCCCGGGAAGGTGGCCTGGATGACACACACGGCGCTGAGTGCCTCGGCGATGCCGACGGCCAGAGAGCCGGCCATCGTGATCGGCGTCGTGGAGCCGCCCATGGGCATGGTCACAAAGCCGATGGGGACGCCGGCCGCCGCGAAGACGAGGCCGGCTTCGAGCGTGCCGGCGTCGTTGCCGAGCGGCGTGACCGTGCCGAGCAGAGCGCTGATGGGCGGCTCGGCGCGCAGCCGCTCGTCGCCGCCGGCCACGGCGCGCGCCATCTCGACGGCGACCTCCGCCAGCTCCGGCTCGACGACCGTCACGGTCTGCACGTGCTTGCCGGTGTTGGCGATGGCCAGGTAGAGCTCGTGCAGGCCACGCATGTCCGCGGGGCGATCCTGGGCGCTCACCGCCGGCCAGCAGAAGTCTATCTCGGGCATGGCGTCGACCACCCGCGAGATGGTCGCCACGTCGTTCGCGGTGGTACCACGCTTCTCACCGCTCTCGAGGTCGAAGATCTCGACGCAGCAGCCATCGGCGGTCATGAGGGAGCGCTCGCCGGTCACGAGAGGCGCGGCGGCCCTGGCGCCGAGGGTCATCCGCGGCGGCGCCAGGGCCACCAGGCGCCGCACGAGCTCGGGCTGCAGTCTGACGCGAGCGCCGTCAACGGCCGCCCCCTGGGCGGCCAGCGCGGCGCGCGCCTTGACGGACGGGATCGAAACGCCGACCTCCGCCAGCACCTCGAGTGCCGCGGCGTCGAGTCGCTCGAGCTCCGCCCGCGAGAGGATCGCCAGACGGCCCGCCGTGCCGACAGTGTGGGTGTTCATCATCCCGAGTCTCCATTTCGTGCGCTTCGCCGCGGCCACAGTACACCACCCCAGGCACGAAGACACCCGGATCGGCGACCGCCGAAGGCGGGTACTCAGCCCTGTAGGGCGTCACCTCCGGAGCGTACCGTGGCCTCCCCCGAGAGCGGTGCGCGGCGAAGCGGCTTGGCGGGTTCGGAGGCGGCGGTTACCATGCCTTCATGGAAGCGATGGATGACAATGAGCTCAGCGCGCGCGACGAGACCGCGCCCGAGCTGACGCCTGCGCGCGGCACCACGGCGCCTTCTGGCCGCAGCCGCTGGGTGCGCCGGCTTGCCGACATCCTGCTGATCGCCGGCGGGATCGTGCTCGCGTACCCATTCTGGTCCGCCGGCTATGCCCAGGTGCAGCAGAGCCGGCTCGACGCTACCTACCGCGACCAAAGCGCTGCCTTCTCGGCGGTGGCGGGGGCCAACGTCGACACGCGCCCGAAGGACCTCCCCACGGCGGAGATCGTGCGCCGCCTGGCCGTGCTCTACGGGGCCGGCCTGAAGGCCGGCGACCCCATCGGGCGACTGCGCATCCCGCTCATCGATCTCGACCGCCTCGTGCAACAGGGCGCTCGCGGCTCAGCAAGCCTCGACCCCGACACCGACCGCGCCCTGCTCCGCAACGGCCCGGTGCACTACGGACTCACGCCCCTGCCCGGAGCCGGCGAGCCGTTCGCCGTCGCCGGCCACCGCACGACGTACGGCGCGCCCTTCTACAAGCTCGACCGGCTGAAGCGTGGCGACCGCATCTTCCTGGACACGCCGTACGCCCGGTTCCGCTATGAGGTCGCGAAGACGACGGTGGTCGCTCCGGACGACATCAGCGTGCTTCTCGACCGGGGCTACGGCCTGGTGCTCTCGACCTGCACCCCCCCCTACAGCGCCAGCCACCGGCTGATAGTCTGGGCCGTGCTCGAGCGCGCGACGCCGCTGAAGAAGGCCGTCGGCGCTTCGCCGTAGGGGCATTCACCGCGCCACCAGATGCCCGCGCTGAGGGCTCAGGGAGCCGCGCCGGCCGCGCCGGGCGCGCCGGGAAACGGGGGGCGCTCCGCGGCGCTGCCTGCGAGCATCATGACCAGCAGTTCGGCACCGGCCTCAGCGCCGGGGTACGCCGGCGGCACGAAGGCCAGCCCGTCCGCCAGGGACATGGAGCGTAAGATACCCGAGCCCTGAGGGCCGGTGGTCGTGAAGCCCCAGCCACGTCCGCGATGCAGCAGCCGGCAACGACGCGCCTCGGTGCGGTCATGAGAGCCTTTCACGGGCTCCTCCGCCGAAGCGAACACGTAGGGCCGGTAGAGGTCCTGCCGTCCTTGCAGGGCCAGAAGGGCCGGCCGCACGTACATCTCGAAGCTCACCATGGCCGCCACAGGGTTGCCGGGCACGCCGAACACGAGAGTGTCGCCACGGGTGCCAAAGGCCAGGGGCTTGCCCGGCTTCGTGGCGACGCCCCAGAAGCGTCTTTCCACACCGAGCTCGTCCTGCACCTGCTTCACAAAGTCGAACTCGCCGACGGAGACGCCGCCGGAGGTGATGACCACGTCGTGCTCCAGCGCGTCGGCAAGGAGCCGCCGGGTCTCGTCGAGGTCGTCCCGGGCGATGCCGAGAAGCACGGGCTCACAACCAGCGGCCAGGACCTGGCCATAGGCCGTGAACGAGTTGGAGTTGCGGATCTGCCCGGGAGCCAGCACCTGGCCCGGCAGCCTCAGCTCGCTGCCGGTGGCCAGGATGGCGACCCGGGGCCGACGGGCTACCGCGACGTCCTGGCAGCTCACCGAGGCCAGCAGGCCGATCTCGGCCGGGCCGAGGTATGCGCCGCGCGGGAAGAGGACGTCGCCCACGGCGACGTCCTCGGCGGCACGGCGCACGTTGGCGCCCGGCTGTACCGGCTCGTTAACGATGAGCGTCTCGCCGCGCTGCTCGGTGAGCTCCACCTGCACCACGGTGTCGACTCCGGGCGGTAGCGGCGCCCCGGTCATGATCTTGGCGGCCTCGCCGGCGCCGACCTCCTCGCCGACCCAGCGCCCCGCAGGTATCTCAACGACGACGCGAAACTCACGACGTCCGGCCTCAAGCTCGGCGCCGCGCACGGCATAGCCGTCCATGGCCGAGTTGTCGAACGACGGCACGGCCTCGGGCGCGACGACCTCGGCCGCCGTGGCGCGGCCGAGCGCTTCGAGGAGCGGTACGCTCTCCGCCGATAACGGGCGCACGGCGCCGATCACGGTGTCGATGGCTTCGTGGATGCTGATCACGTGGGTCTCCAGTGCTGGTGCAGTCTCATCTGCTTACGCATC